>JBBRIK010000587.1:0-4715 GCA_038221045.1 Gemmatales bacterium | reverse complement strand
CGGCTCGTGGTGCGGTCGCGGCTCGTGGTGCGGTCGCGGCTCGTGAGGATCCGCTTCCAAACGCGAGTTTATCGGCTGAACGAGAGACAGACACTTGCGAGGAAAGGTTCAGAGGGCCGACGGCAACTCGTTCAGGTAGACCTCCAGGGCCGACAGGAGCGAGGCCATTCCCTGTTCCAGGTCGGCGCACGCCTCGTCGGCCCCGCTCAGGTTGTTCTCTATGCCCATGCTTTCCAGCCGTTGAGCGAGGTCGCGAACCTGGGACGCTCCGAAGTAGCCGATCGAACCCTTGATTGAATGAGCGATTCGTCGAAGCGTGTCGACTTCATTATTTGCGATGGCCTGGCGCACCTGGGCGACCCAGGCCGGACTTTCCTTGAGGAAGAGCGTGATGAGTTCTCGTAGCAGACCGTTGTCGCCGCCCGTGACCTCCAAGATTGCCGACACGTCGAACGGGCTATCTGGAGAGACTCTGGGATTGGCACTCGGCGTTGACGTGGTCCCCGAGGACTCCGCGGCACTCTCGATGGCTTCAATCAACTCCGTGGGTTGCAACGGCTTCGAGAGATACCCGTCCATGCCGGCCTCCAAACAGCGCTCCCGGTCGCCTTTCATCGCGTGCGCAGTCATGGCGACGATGGGAATGTGACCGCTCGCGTCCTGCTCCTGAGCGCGAATGATTCGCGTGGCCTCGAGTCCGTCCATCTCCGGCATCGACACGTCCATCAGTATCGCGTCGAAACGCTCGCGCGCCAGAGACGCGAGTGCGTCCCGGCCATTGCCCGCCACGATGACCGTGTGGCCACGTTTTTCGAGCAGGCGGATCGCCAATTGCTGGTTGACGAGATTGTCCTCGGCCAGGAGCAAGTGCAGGCGTCGCTGGCACTGTCCCAGCGAACGTTGAGTCGCCCGGCTCGAACGCTCCACCTTGCCGGGGGCCGCGTGCAGGGCTGTCAGGATGGCACTGAACAACTCCGCCTGCCGGATGGGCTTGGTCAGATGGGCGGCGACGCCTAGCTGTTGGCAGCGCGCCGCGTTCTCGCGCCGGTCGGTCGAGGACAGCATCATTAGTGTCGCGCCGATGAACTCCGGGTGCTGCTTGATCTGCTCGGCCAGCATGAAGCCGTCCATTTCAGGCATCATGTAATCCAGCAGCACCAGCGAGAACGGCTCGCCTTCGTGATACGCTTTCCTCAGCACCGCAAGGGCTTCCTTGCCGCTCTCGACTTCCGTGGACGTCAGGCCCCAATGGGTTAGCACCTCGTGCAGAATCCGGCGATTCGTGGCGTTGTCGTCCACCACAAGCACCGCCAGACCGCGCACGCTCTCCAGTCCGCCGGAAACTTGCGTCGGCATCTCCTCTTTCGACAGGCCCAGGCAAACCGTGAAATGGAACGTGCTGCCCCGGTTCGCCTCGCTCTCCACCCAGATTTGTCCGTCCATCATCTTGACCAGTTGCGACGAGATCGCCAGACCCAGACCGGTCCCTCCGTACTTGCGCGTGGCGGACATATCGACCTGCGAGAACGCCTTGAACAGCAGCCCCATTTGGTCGGCGGGGATGCCGATGCCGGTGTCCATCACGCTGAAATGCAAGCAAACTTCGTCTTCGTCCTGCGACTGCTTTTCGACGTGCATCACGACTTCGCCCGCGGCGGTGAACTTGATCGCGTTGCCGATCAGGTTCACGATGATCTGCCGCAGCCGGCCGGGGTCGCCGATCACGGCTTCGGGCACATCGGGCAAAACGTGGCATGCCAGTTCCAGCCCTTTGCCGTGGGCGCGGGTGGCCAGGGCGTTCATCGTCTCGTCCAGATGATCGCGGAGGTTGAAGTCGATCGGTTCCAGATCGAGTTTGCCCGCCTCGATCTTGGAAAAGTCCAGGATGTCGTTGATGACCGCCAGCAGGTAATCCGCCGACGACTTGACCAACTCCAGATACTCGCGCTGTTCGAGCGACAGGTCCGTGTCGAGTGCCAGTTCGGTCATGCCGATGATGCCATTCATCGGCGTGCGGATCTCATGGCTCATGTTGGCCAGGAAGCCGCTCTTGGAGCGGTTGGCCCCCTCGGCCGCTTCCTTGGCGGTCCGCAGCTCGGCAATCGCGTGTTCCAGTTCGGCCGTCCGTTCCTCGACCCGGCGTTCCAGGTTGGCGTTCAACTTGCGAACCTCCGCTTCCGCCTCCCGTTGCTGCCCCATGTACGTCTGGATCGCCTCAGCCATCGCCTCCATGCTCCGGGCCAGGTCGCCCAGTTCGTCGTTGGAGCGCACGCCGATGGTTTTCACCGTCTCGCGGTTGGCGATCCGTGAGGCGGCGTCCTTCAGCACCTCGAGAGGCCGAACGATGCCGCGCGTGGTGAAGAACCCGATGCTGCCGACAACGAGCGACAGCAGCACAATCAGGATCAACGAGACGCGGACAACGCCCTTATGCTGGGCGTTGGCCCCTTGATACACCTTGTCGGCGGCGTCGATCTTCGCCTGCATCCACAGCGTTAGCTGATCGTTGACCCGGTGGAACTGCTCGCGTTCGGCCCCCGTGGCGTTGATAAAGGCCTCCTCGCGGAAGCGATCCAGGGCCTTGGCGATGGTGACGTCCTTGAGCCGCTTGTACTGTTCCCACTCCTCACGCAACTGCTGAAACGCCTGGGTTTCCGATGCCTCGCCCCTTTCCGCCTTCCACTCCGTCAGGGTCTTGTCCAACTGGGCCGTCAGTGCGGCCTGTTTCCTGTTGAATTCCTCGCGGAGCGTGGCGTTGGGCGCCATGACGATGGAAAGGGACAACTGGCGCAACTCGTTGAGCGGGTCGGTAATCATCTGCGAGCCGTCCCGAAAATCCTTCGCGGTGCGGTACACGTCCTCCACCCAGGTAAACGTCGAACTGGTATTGGAGACGCCATACACGCCCATGCCGGCAAATGAGACGACCGAGATGCCAACCAGCCACAACAGCTTGATGAGAACGCGCCGATGGGTCATGGCCTTGCCCCCTCCCCCGCGGCGGTGCGGGTGATGCGGATGGGTTGCTTCAGTTTCTCGGGGTATGGCCCCTTGCGGACCGACCAGTGCTGGTCCGTCACCTGGATTTTCCACAGCGGGATACACGCCATCTTGTAGGGCCGAAACACTACTTCCTTGTTCACCGCGAACACCTTGTTCGGCGTCGGCACGAACAGCATGTACGCCTCGTCATAGGCCCGGCGCATGATCTTCTCGCAGATGGGGGTGAATTCGGGGTCCTTGACCGAAGCCCGGAACATCTCTTCGATGTATCCGTCCATGATCGGATCGCGGTACACGGTGCTCCAGACGTTGTGCGTTCGGTAGACGAAGAAGGCGGTGAAGGGATGATTGAAATACCAGTCGTCGTTGCCCCACACCAGCAGGTCCCAACGCTCCTGGTTCTTGCCCGCGTTCGTTTGCAGAAGCGGGCCGAACACTTCTTTTTCGCTGGTTGTAAACTTGATATCCAGTGTGACGCCGACCTTGTTGCACTGCGTTTCGATCCCGCGCCACAGCGGCCGGTAGCGGTCCTGCGTACGCACCGTCAGAGTCAATCCCTTGAGAGTGTCCTTGAGGCGGCGTTGGACCTCGGGGGAGTACGGGTCGTGGTCTCGGGGGAATGGCAGCAGCGTCTTACTGACAGTGGAGACCCCAGGGAAATGCGGCGAGATCGGAGACAGATAGCCCTCGTCCTCGAAGACGAAGTGGAGCAGGTTGCGCTGGTGCAGGGCCTCGTTGAGGGCGCGGCGCACGCTCCGGTCTCTCAGACGCGGGTTGCCGTTGATGAGGTTCATATGAATGGCGATATTGTCGGTCGAGGGGGAGATTACCAGCTTGCTGTAAGGGGCCAGGATCGTCTCGACCTTGTTTTCCGGCGCAACGGTGGTAATGTCGAGCGCTCCTTCCCGATCGAGCGTCATTTGTCGGGCCTGGTCCGACTTCAACTCGGTGTAGACCGTGACGGTTTCGACCTGGGGATAGTTCTTGTCCCAGTAGTACGGGTTGGCCTTCAGGACTGCCACGGGGGTCTGGCGATCGCCTTCGAGAAAGCCTTCGTTCAGGATGTACGGTCCCAGCCCGTAGGGTCCAGCCATCGACAGGTTGGGACAGTTGGGCTTGCCGTTCCAGCCGCCCTTGTTCGTCTTGAGGTATTTCTCGGTGTAAAACTGCATCCAGATGACGTCGTTCATGAAGGAGCCGTACGGCTCCGTGAGATGGAAACGGACCGTGCAGTCGTCGATTTTCTCGGCCCGGTCGAAGACCTTGTCGATCTTGCTGTACTTGACCGGGGCCTTCTTGAAATACTGCATGTTCAGTACCACGGCGTCGGCGTTGAACGGCGTGCCGTCCTGGAAGCGAACGCCTTTGCGGAGGGTGAACTCGTAGGTCTTCGGATCGATCTGGCGATGCGCGGTAGCCATGTCGTATTCCCAGCCCTGCTCATTGTCCGAGGGCTTGATGAGCGCGCCGTTGATCGAATGCGAGGTATACAGGTACGGCAGACTGGGAAGGAAGACCTTGACGTGCGATCCGCGCACGAGCCTGGCGACGGTTCGCTTCGGCGCATCGTCTTCGCGTAGGGTGAGCGGCTTGATGCGCTCACTCTGGGCGCTGGACAGCGCGGCCGATAGCAACCAGTAACACAGGCCAGCGAGGCGGAAACACCCTGTCATGGTGTTCTCCCTGGTGCGTGCCGCGAAGGGACCGGAGGG
>JBBRIK010000586.1:0-4717 GCA_038221045.1 Gemmatales bacterium | reverse complement strand
CCGGACCTACCCGCCCTTCTTCCTCGCCTGAAACGCCTTCTCAACCTGCGCCAGCGGCAGCGTGTTGAAGACGTTCTCCTTCTCCAACCAGCCCCGTCTCGCCACGTCGATCCCAAAGGGAAACAGGCCCAGGTCGTCGGTCGAGTGCGCGTCGGGATTGATGACGAGCTTGATCCCCAGCGCCTTGGCGCGCTTGCAGTGAATCCAGTCGAGGTCGAGACGCGATGGCTGGGCGTTGATCTCGATCATCTTGCCGAGCTTCGCCGCTTCTTGCAGCACGGCTTCCAGATCGACCTGATAGCCGTCGCGCCGCAGCAGCAATCGTCCCGTCGCATGGCCCAGCATCGTTACATAGGGGTTGCGAAGCGCCTTGATGATGCGCGCGGTCATCTCCTCTTTCGTCTGGTTGAAGTACGAGTGGACGCTGGCGACGACGTAGTCGAAGGTGGCGAGAACGTCGTCCGCGAAGTCCATCGCGCCATCCGCGAGGATGTCGCACTCGGTCCCCTTGAAGATGTGAATGCCCTTGAGACGAGCGTTGAGCGCGTCAATCTCCGCCTGCTGCTTCTTGACGCGATCCGGCGTCAGGCCGTTGGCCACGGTCAGCGACTGGGAGTGATCGCCGATGCCGAAATACTTCAGCCCGAGCTTCTTCGCCGCCAGGGCCATTTCTTCGAGGGTGTTCGCGCCGTCGCTGTAGGTCGAATGATTGTGAAACACGCCCTGGATGTCGCTTGTCTCGATCAGTGACGGGATCGGTCCCTTCTCTGCCGCCTCGACTTCTCCCGTGTCCTCGCGCATCTCCGGCGGGATGTAGGAGAGGCCGAGCGCCTTGAAGATGTCCTCCTCCGTCTTGCACTTCACGTCCTTGTTCTCGCCCACGAGTCCGTACTCGCTCAGCTTGAGGCCCATGCCCTGGGCGCGCGAACGCATCGCGACATTGTGTTCCTTGCTACCGGTGAAATGGTGCAGGGCGAAGGCGAAAATGTCATCGGGGATAACGCGGAGATCGGCGTTGATGTACTGCGGATGCGCCGCACTGCCGACGTTGAAGACGACGCTCGATTTCGTGTCGCCGTGCCCCGTCACCTGGACGACGTCGGGCAGGCTGACAAACGCCTGCATGATGGGCGCGGGATCCGTCGAACTGACCAGAACGTCGATATCCTTGATCGTTTCGCGCCGCCGCCGCAGACTGCCGCACAGCTCGAGTCGCTGGATTCCAGGCAGCTTCTTCAGCGTCGCGATCAGGGCCAGGGCGAGGGGAAGCGCCTGATCGATCCGAACGCGATTGCCGGTGAGCTGGATGAACTCAATCCCTTCGAGGATCTTCTGTTGCGTCTTGGCGCCGAAGCCCTTCAGCGCGGCGACCTCGCCTCGTTCGCAGGCAGCCTTGAGCTTGTCGAGGCTATCGATGCCAAGGTCCTGCCAGAGCGCCTTCGCTTTCTTCGGGCCGAGGCCGCCGACCTTGAGCATGTCGAACAGCCCGGCGGGGGTCTTCTTGCGAAGGTCGTCGTAAAAGGGGAGATGGCCCGTCGTGACGAGGGTGGTGATCTTCTCTTTCAGCGAGTCGCCGATGCCGCGCACCTCACCGAGTTGATCCTGGGCGATGAGGTCCGCCAGCTCGACGTCCAACTGTTCGACGATGCGAGCGCCGTTGTGGTAGGTATTGCAGCGGAACGAGTTCTCGCCCTGCAATTCGAGAAGGGTCCCGATCTCGTCCAGAATGGCTGCGACTTGCTGCTTTTGCATGGCCGGTTCCGTCTGGAGGATGAGCGTGCATCACTTCCAGCAGCATAATCCGGCTCGGGAGAGACCGCAATCCTGGTAGCACGAACAGCCGCTCGCGGCTTTGCAGTCAAACCTGCAAAGCCGCGAGCGGCGAGGCAATTCAGGCAGCAGCGGCGACCGGCAGACGACGCGCCGGATGCAGCATCACTTCGAGAGCGGTGACGAGCCGGTCAGGGCCTCGGCCATCGATCAGTTGCCGGCCGCAGCGCGACATCGCCTGACGCTCGGTCGGGTCGGCGAGCAACGTCTGGACGGCCTGCCGAATCGTTCCCGCTGAGACGGTCTCGTGCCCGCCCAGACAGATTGCGGCCCCTTCCTCCTCCAGGCGCTGGGCCGTCGGCCAGTGCCGCTCGTCCTGAACGATGAGCAGTTGCGGCAGGCCGACGCAGGCCAACTCCAGCGACCAGCCGTTCCCGGCCGCGACGGCAAAATGCGAGCGCGTGATGCGCGCCGCTACCTCGTTCGGTTCCGCGGCAATCTCCAGCCGGCCCGCGCTGCTCTCGGCCAACGCCTGGAGAGCGGCGAGATCGGGATGATGCGGGCGCACGGCGATATCGACCCGCCCCACCTGCGGAGCGGCGAGCAGTAGACGGGCCAGTTCGCCCGATTGGTTGTTCGGATCGTCGTCTCCCAGCGCGATCAGCACGCGAAAAGGCTGAGCCGGCTCCTGCGAGCGCAGCGGCCGAATCCGGCGAATCTCGGGACGAATCAACGCATAACGCTCTCCCATCAGGATCTGCGTCCCGATGCCGAACGCATAATCTTCCTTGCCCGGTCCCAGCAGCGGATTCACGAGCAAATGGGCCGGAAAGGTCGTTTGGGCGGCGTGGTCGATCGCCAGGACCATCGTTCCGGTATTGCGGATTGCCTGCAAGTAGTCCTCGGTCACTTCAGCCCCATCGACGATCACGGCGGCGGGAGAGAGGCGATGGATCTCCTCGAGAGTCTGCTGGCGGTCGTCGTCGGAGCCGGCGGGGAAGTCGGCCTCGATCCAGTCGTTGCCGCCCCGGCGAATGTTCTGCGACAACTCTTCCGGCTCGAGCCGCGACAGGAAATAGGTCGGCCGGCGGCGGCGCTGGAGGGCCGCGGCGCACACCAGGCAGCGCCACAGCGATTCCCAGCCCTGCTGGCGCGTACCATCGACGCGGAAGAGAATGGGAGCGCGAGTCATGTTCTGTTCCGTTCCGGAATGAAGGTCAAGGCCCGTGAGGACCTCGTAGCGCGTACCGCCAGCGTGCTCTTCCCAGGGGAAGAGGCGCGGACGGTCAGCGATTGATCGAGCAGACGGGTGCGAGCGCGTGAAGCGTCAAGGACGTGCAAGGGAGCAAGTTCGAGAGAGAGGCGCGCCGCTCAGGCCACTGCCTGAGCCGACACCTGACGGTAGAGTTCCCGGGCGCGGGCGAGGTCGCAGGGGAAATCCACATCGACTCGACGGTGATCGGCACTGAGATGAAACGCGAGAGGCCACTTGCGATGGGTCGTGCAAAGGACGTCGGCCACATAACCCTCGATGCCATGCTGCCAGACGTGGCGTTCGAGCATGTCGAAGAACTGCGTGGAACCCTCGGCGGAGCAGCGGAACATGCCGGTGAACTCGCCCAGGACCGTCCCTTCGAGACAGGTCTTGGTCATGGTGCGCAGCCCGCCGGTGCGGGTGAGAAAGACTTTCATGTCCTCGTCGTCGCACGATTTCTTCAGATCGACGTCCACAAGGATGTCCGCGTCGGGCTGATCCGCGAGAAAGGCCTGCAACCGAGCTGGTTCGAGGTAGTGGTCGCCGACGGTGAAGAGGAAAGGAGAACCTTCGAGATGGGGCCGGGCGAGCCAGACGCTGGACAGGATGCCGAAGCGCTCGAAGAACGGATTCAGGATGCAGCGAGCGCGTTGCCCGCAGTATGTCCTGACAGCCAGGCCGTCGAAGCCGGCCGCGACGAGGATATCGTCGAGGTTGGCCTTCTCGAACAGTCCCAGGAGGTTGCCGAGAATGGTGTCTCCGCCGAGATCGAAGAGCACCTTGTTTCGCTTTTCGCCGAGGTCTTGCAGGCGCGAACTGAGTCCTGCCGCTGCGATGAAGCCCTTCATCAATCTCCTCTTCTGCCAAGGCCTTCCGTGGCCCTTGTCGATGGTTCCAGGCATCGACGAGCGAAATCTTACACCAGCCGGGCGAAAGGAAGAAAGAGCAATCGTTCCGAGGGTGTTCGCGCTTGAACTCGATCCCGCCCAACCTCCTCTGTCCTCGTTCCCAGGCTCTGCCTGGAACGAGAAGCGCTGTTCACGGCAACGACTTGAGTCATCCTTGCGGAGAGTAGGCGCGAGGGATAAAATGGGGCACTACAGATGAACTTTGGAGTCACCCTTGAAGATCGGTTGAGGGGACACTATCGGGCTTGAACCTGCTGATCTTGGCTTATCGAGCTGGACCGAACTGCCGCCTCAAGTCCTGAACGTATCCGTCCTTCTGGATTGCAAATGGCAGCTTTCCTTCTCTGGAACGTCCACCGCAAGAATCTGGATGTGTTTGTTCAGGCCCTTGTCCGGCACCACAACATCGATGTTGTCCTTCTGGTAGAATACGCTTTGGGGACCAGCCAACTACCGGGATTGCTGAAATCAGACGGCTTGGTGCGACGACCGTCCTCGACAAGATTCGGTGTGTTTGTTCGCTCCTCGCATCGTTTTAAGCGGCTTCCTTATCGCATCGGTAATCGCGCCAACATCTGGGAGTGGCAACCGCCAACCGGACAAGCAGGGCTTATAGCTCTGCTTCATGGGTTCGATCGAAGGAATTATGACGATAGCACACGCAGAGTCTTCTTCCGCCGAGTGTCGGAAGCGGTGGAGCGCGGGGAGAAAAAGGCGAAGCATCAACGGACAATCATCGCAGGAGACTTCAACGCGAATCCCTTTGATTCTGCCGTCGCTGATT
>JBBRIK010000585.1:0-4718 GCA_038221045.1 Gemmatales bacterium | reverse complement strand
CTCAGTGGCCCGGCTCTCCAGGAACTTCAACTGGAGATCGTACCAGGCACGTTCGGCCGGCCGGCCTGTCTCTTCTTTGTCCAGCTTCTCACGGGCCTCGCGAAAGCGCGCGTCGGCGGGGCGAACGTCAAACTTCGCGAGTCGCTCGTAGTCCGCCTTGCGAACGACCACGTCACTCTCGGGTTGGCCGGGCTGCGGCTTTTCCGTCCAGGTGACGTGAGTGGTGAACAACACCATCGCCCAGGTGGCGAACACCAGGCTCAGTCCGAGATGAACGAAAATCAGGATCTTGCCGAACATGTCGCGGGACCTCTCAAGGGTTCTCGGACTCGATCTCGGATTCGAGCTTGCGGATTGCCTGCTCCATCTTCTGATTCTTCTGATTGGCGTCGCGCAGACGCAGGCGCACGGCGTAGAGCTTCTCCTGCTCGGCCGACAGACGTTCGAGAGCGTTGGCCGTCAGGTCGCGCTTCGTCTCCAGTTCGTCCCTCTTATCCTTGACCAACCGTTCCTGGAGACCCGCCTTCGTCTCTGCCTCCGTCGCCTGGGCCGCGACGACTGCGAGTTTGTCCTTCTGGTCCTGCAACTGATGCTCGCGGTTCATCAGGTCGCCAATCATCGATTGATGCTGATAGACGAAGGACGTGCGCACCTGCTGGCGGACCTCACCCACGCTGATGGCCATGGTCAGGAACTCCTTCGCTTGCAGGTCGAGGACGCGCGCCATGGTGCGGGTGCCGATGACGTTGAGCGCTCGGCGGTAGCCGGGATCGGCGGCCGGATCGGCTTGCTGGTTCGCCGGCTTGGCCCAGTCCTCGGCTCGCTGCTTCTTCTCGGCGTCGGTCGGCAGCAGGTCGAGCAGCGAGACAAGGGTCCGCCCGATGGTTAGTTTCTTGCCCTCATGGTCGGTGATCTTGCTCAGCGCCTCGAATCGCTCATCGAGCTGGCCGCGCAACTTCTTTGCGTTGTCCAGACTCTTATCGTTTCGGCTGGCGTGATAGGCCTCGCGCTGGGCCTGCGTCAGGGCCAGCACCACCAGCACATCGACGGTCTTATCGACCTTGGACGGTTTGACCGTGTCGTCGTCGATGCGAGCGAGCAGTTCCTGCTTGCGCTTGTCGAGGTATTCTTCCTGCGTCTGGATCGTCGCATCGTTGACCAGTTCGTTGCACAGCCCCTCGGTGAAATTGAGGTAGCGAGGCCGGCCGTGCTGATCGACGTCTGTCTGATCGACAGGCATGCCGTCGAGAGCAACGTCCCAGCGCAGCACGGCATACGACCATGCCTGACGCATCTGGAAATCGACCGCTGCCATGTAGACGAAGCCGAGCAGGGCCGCCAGATTGAGGACCGCGAGAACTTTGCCGAGTAGAGACATGAGAATTGTCCCGGTTGCGCGGCCAGAGGAATCATGACAGGACGATTTCCTTCACCATCCTCTTCATTCTGCCTGATGCGCCTGCCGATGCCAAGAGAATTTGTCGAAGACGACCCCTTCCCCGTGCGGTACAAATAGTCTGAATGGTCTATGCCGCTTGCGGCGCACGCGGACACGCCGTCCTGACAATCCGCATCGCCGTCGCCATCCGTACTCTCGACTCGGCCCCGCTGAACGCAAGAATGAACGCTGACGCCGCTGCGCCATCACGAGTGACTCCTTCTTGCCGCTTGCGTCTCACTCGCAGGAGGCGGAAAGACTGCTAACCATGACACGACCGACAATTGTTTTCCTGGTGCTGTTGAGGCTGGCGATCGGCTGGCACTTCCTCTTTGAAGGCGTCGAGAAATATCGCGCCGACGCCTGGAGCAGCGAGGGCTATCTGCGTGAAGCGTCCGGCCCTCTCGGGCCAACCTTTCACCACCTGGCCGGCGACGTTCTTGGCGAACGGCTCACTCCACGTCCTCTCCCGCCCGGCGAGGAACCGGGCAAGGCGAACCTGAAAGAGTACATGCCGCCCCGCCTCGACAGGGAATGGAATACCTGGTTCGAGCGCTTCGTCAACCACTACGAACTCGACGCCGAGCAACGGAAGGCAGCCGAGGTTAAGTTCGAGGAGCATCAGAAGCTCCTCGTCAACGGGCTGCTGACCTCGAAGAAGAGCATCGAGAAGCCGTCGCCATACGGTGCGCCGGTGAAGTTGGAGAAGAGCGTCGCCGAGTGGGTCGCGGACTACGGCAAGTACCAGCAGGAAGCCTGGGACGTCGAGACGAAGACGCTGCCGGCCACCCACGATGAGTACGAGAAGAAGCAAGTCAACGACAGGATTCGTTCGCTCAAGGGGGACGCCAACCGCATTCGCGCCGCTCTGAAGCGCGACGTCGATCAGCAGACGAAGGACATGCAGGAAGCCGTCCGCAGTGTGCTGACGGAGGAGCAATGGGAGAAGTCGAATCTGTCCGACAGTCTGCAGTCAGCGCTGTTCCAGCGCGACCTGCTCGGCTGGACCGACTTCCTGGTCCCGCTGGGCCTGGTGATCGTCGGCAGTTGTCTTATCCTGGGGCTGCTGACGAGAACATCCTGCGTCGTCGGCGCGGTCCTGCTGCTCTCGTTCTACCTGGCGATGCCGCCCTGGCCGGGGACGCCGGAGAACTTGCGGACCGAGGGACATTATCTGATAATCAACAAGAACATCGTCGAGATGCTCGCCCTCTTGACGCTCGCCACGCTGCCGACGGGGCGGTGGGCCGGACTCGATCGACTGCTGAGCCATCTGGGCAAGCGCGGGGCGAAGCCGGCACCCGCCAAGCCGCAAGCGGCGGGACAGAAATGAATCACTAACCATCGCTTCGCCGCTTGCGGCTTGGCGGAAATCAGAGGGACGATCGCATGTCACTCGATATCACCCCCGAAGAACGCGCCACGGGACAGGCGAACTTCGATCGCGTCGCGACGGGGCTGGCCGAGCAGGACCCGCGCGAGCCGGACGGCACGACGCGGCGCGGCTTCATGAAGTCGCTGCTACTGACCGGCGGCGTTGTTCTGCCCGTCTCGGCTGCCGCCTTTTTCGGCTACAAGTCAGAGTCCGTCGATGGCAAGCCGGTCAAGGCGGCCCTCATCGGCGCCGGCGACGAGGGCGGCGTCCTGATGGGCGAACACAATCCGAAGTATCTCGAAATCGTCGCCGTCTGCGACATTCGCCCGTCGAACAAGGAGCGCATCTTCACCGGCGATCTCGACAAGAACAAGAAGCTGCGCAAGGAGAGTCCGCGCAAGGGCCTCAACTTCCACTATGGCCGAGACGCGAACAAGAAGATCAAGGTCTATGACGACTACAAGAAGATGCTCGAGGAGCGCAAGGACATCGAGGCGGTGGTCATCGCCCTGCCGCTGCATCTGCACGCCCCCGTCGCCATCGACTGCATGCGTGCCGGCCGGCACGTCCTGTGCGAAAAACTCATGGCGTGGAACATCGAGCAGTGCAAGCAGATGATCGCGGAGGCGGAAAAGAACGACGTGATCCTGTCGATCGGCCATCAGCGGCACTACAGCCTGCTCTACGCGCATGCTCAGGAGGTGATGAAGTCAGGCGTCCTCGGCGACGTCCGCCACATCCGCGCCCTCTGGCATCGCAACAACGCCACGCCGCAAGTCGATGACAAGGGCGAGGACATCCCCGGCACGATCAAGGATAGCTGGAAGCCGAAGATCAGCGACGCGGACAAAAAGGAGCTGGAGAAGGACATTCGCAAGTGGGGCTACAAGAGCATGGAGGAGCTGGTGCGCTGGCGGCTCTTCAAGCGGACCGGCGGCGGACTGATGGCCGAACTGGGCAGTCATCAGCTCGACGCCTGCTCGATCTTCCTCGGCAAGGTCAAGCCGCTGGCCGTCACGGGCGTCGGCGGCAAGTACTTCTATCACGACGATCGAGAAGTGGAGGACCACGTCTTCTGCACCTATGAGTTCCCCGGCCCGAAATATTGGGCCGAGGAACAGTTCGGCAAGATCAATGATCCGAACGATCGGGTCGTCGTCACCTATTCATCGGTCAGCACGAACGCTTTCGAGAAATACGGCGAGTGCGTGATGGGCAGCCGGGCCACGCTGGTCGTCGAGATGGAGCAGAACATTCAGCTCTATCCGGGTGCGAGCCGTTCGACCTCCGTGAGCGTGACCTCGGGCGCGGGCGGTCCGGCCCTGGCGGCGTCCGGTTCGACGGCCGACCCCGTCCGCGTCGTTGGGGGAGCGGCTTCCGGCGGCCCGGCGGTGAGCAAGGGTTACCGCGAGGAGATGGAGCATTTCGCCTACTGCATCCGCATGTGGAAGCAGGGCGCGAGCAAGAGCGATCGTCCGCTGCCGCGCTGTCACGGCACCGTCGCGATGGCCGACGCGATCATCGCCCTGACGTCGAACCTGGCGATGCGGCATCAGAAGCGCATTGAGTTCAAGAAGGAATGGTTCGATCCGAAGGCGTCGGAAGTGCCGGACGGGGAGAACAAGGTGGAAGTGGTCAGCGCCTGATTTCTTGCCGCTTGCGGCGTAGCGGGTTCCACCCCAAAGAGGGAACCCGCTACGCCGCAAGCGGCAAGAGAAGGAAGTTAGGATACAAAATCACCATCCACCCAAACGCGCCTTCGCGGCCGCCGGCTTCGAGGTCCGCATCGTCCATCCCTTCGCCACCAAACAGTTCCGACTGCCCGGCAACGCCGACGTCAAGACCGATGACATCGACCTCGCTTCCCTCCACCTCGCCGCCGTCAATGGCTTCGCTCTCCTGGAG
>JBBRIK010000584.1:0-4720 GCA_038221045.1 Gemmatales bacterium | reverse complement strand
GGAGGAAGGGTCTTCAGCCAGCCTGCCCAGGAACTTGCAGGTATACTTGTACTGGGCCAATTCGACCTGCTCATTGGGAAACTTCCCGGCCAGGGTATCGAGAAGCATGTCTTTTGCGATCAGCGCTCCCATTCCCAGTCGATTCTGCTTTCCTTCACAGCCACTCCCCTTGATCTCGTTTGCAAAGCCGCTGTAATGCTCCCGCTGGCTCCCGTGCGGTCCCACAGTCCCTTCTGGGTAATCCAGCAGCAACAGGGAATGCCTCCCCACCCATTCCAATACAGCCCGAGCAAGAGGCCTCCAGCAGAAGCTGACGGCGACCTCTCCCTTGCAAGGCTGTTCGTTTTCGGGGAGCTCAGTCCCGGCCGGCACCGAGCTATTGTGCACGAGCAATCCCTGCTCGCCGACGCGGTAGCAGTGGTCGCCCTCGACCTCGATATTGTACACGGGCTCAGGGTTCTCGCGCATTGTGTAGGACTCAACGGTCGTCGTTCCTTTGACGGTCTTGACCCTCTCGCCGATGCGCAGATCCCCGACCGATATCCAGTCTTGCCGGCCCACAGACCAGAACGGATGGCTGGCTGTCACGCCGATCGGCTTCGATTCACCTGCCAGGCAGAGATCCCCTGCGAGCCCCTCGCTGTGATGGAATGTTCCCGTCACCATCCGCTTGTGACTCCACCGGAAGACCATGCAGGGTTCGACCCGCAGCACGCGCGCCCATCCCTCGGCACCCATGTCCGGCATGTCCAGGTACAGTGTCGAGCCCGGGCGAACGCCGTGATACTCCATCCAGGGTCCATCCCGCAGGAGACCGATCTTCACCCAGCCTCCACCCGGCTTGTCCAATTCCAGGAAGACGCGAAATCGATCCAGCACTTCGCACGTCACCTCGCCTGGTTTCTCTTCTCCTCGCTCCTCAGGCGTGTACGTCATCACGAACATCGGGGTCTGACCCCTTATCGCCCTTTTCATCGGTACATCTTTCCGCCCGTCTTTCCGCCCGCCGGAGTCACTGCCGATCCTGCAAGAGGCCATCGCCTTCTACACGCGCTGCCGGCCAACTCTCCTGTAGTGCCGGCGAAAGTCGCAGGACTATCCTCAACGCCCTCAGGATGTTAGTATTTTCGCAAAAGACATCAGGCCCCACATTGAGGTATCCTGATGGCATGAAGATCCTGATCGTCGAGGATGAAAAGAAGACGGCGGAATTCCTGCGGAAGGGATTGACCGAGAACGGGTTCGTTGTGGACGTTGCCCACGACGGCGAGGATGCCCTGCATCTCGCCCGCACCGCCAGCTACGATCTGCTCATCCTCGACGTGATGCTGCCTGGCCGCGACGGCTGGTCGATCCTCGGCGAGTTGCGGGAGGCAGGACAGCAGACTCCTGTCCTCTTCCTCACCGCCCGCGACGCCGTTGAGGATCGCGTCCAGGGACTGGAACTGGGCGCGGACGACTACCTCGTCAAGCCATTCGCCTTCAGCGAGCTGCTGGCCCGCCTCCGTTCCATCCTGCGGCGCGGCCCGGTGCGTGTCCCCGACATCGTCCACGTCGCCGACCTCGAACTCGACCTCATCCGCCATCGCGCCAGCCGCGCTGGAGAACGGCTCGACCTGACGCCCAAGGAGTTCGCCCTGCTGTCGCTCCTTGCCCGCCGAACGGGGGAAACGCTGTCGCGCACGCTCATCGCCGAGCAGGTCTGGGACATGAACTTCGACGGCGACAGCAACGTCGTCGATGTTCACGTCCGCCGGCTCCGCGCCAAAGTGGACGATCCGTTCGGCCGAAAGCTGATCCATACTGTGCGGGGCGTTGGCTATGTCCTCGAAGAACGCTCCTGATCCCCCCCGCCGAGCCTGGTCCCTGGCCGCCCGCCTCACCGCCTGGTACGCCGGCTCCGCCTTCCTTCTCGTCCTCGTTGCCACCGGCTACCTCTACTGGGCGCTCGTTTCCAGCCTCAATGAGGAGGATGACGCCACCTTGGCTCGGAAGGCGAATGTCCTCCGCGCCGTCTTGCGGGACCGGCCCGACGATGTGGCCGCACTTCGGCAGGAAACAGAAGCGCACGGCGAGGAAGGATCGTCGCCCAAGGTGCGCGTCCGCGTCCTCAATGAGGCCGGCGAGACGGTCGTTGAGACACCAGGGATGCGGAACGCCCTGCCGCCTTACAGCTTCCCTCCGCCCCGGCAGACCGGCCAGGAGCCGGGAGCGGGGACGAACCTCCGAACCGCTTTGGGAGAACCGTTTCGGGTGCTGGCTGTTCAGGCGTCACAGGGTGACGTGCAGGAGATCTACCTCGTTCAGGTCGCCCTGCACCGGCAGCAAGAAGAAGAACTGATGGCGGACTACCGGCGCAACCTGTGGCTGGTCCTCGGCGTCGCCTTGATCGCCTGCACGGCCGCCGGCTACGGCATCGCCCGGCGCGGGCTGCGGCCCATCGAACAGGTGACGGCGATGGCTCGCCGCATTCGCCCGGCTACCCTGGACGTGCGCGTCGAGACGGCCGGTTTGCCCGCCGAGGTACTGGAACTGGCCTACACCTTCAACGCCATGCTGGAGCGCCTGGAGGAGTCCTTCGGGCGACTGGCACGGTTCTCTTCCGACATCGCCCACGAGTTGCGGACCCCGGTCAACAACCTGCGCGGTGAGATCGAGGTGCTGCTGAACAGGCCGCGCTCGCCGGAGGAATACGGCGAGGCGCTCGGCTCCAGTCTGGAGGAGTGCGCCCGGCTGTCGCGCATCATCGACAGCCTGCTGTTCCTGGCCCGGGCTGAGAACCCGCGCACCCAGATCGAGCGCGAACGGATCGGCCTGGTCAAGGAACTGACGGCGATGCGGGAGTTCTACGAGCCGGCCCTGGCCGAGGCGGGCGTCCGCATGTCGGTGGCTGGCGACGGCGAGGTGTTCGCGGAACTGAACCGCCCCCTGTTCCAGCGGGCCGTTGGCAACCTCGTCGAGAACGCTCTCGCCCACGTGAAGGCGGGCGGCCTCCTGACGCTCACTGTGGCGTGCCAGGACAACCAGGTGCGGATTGAGGTGGCCGATACCGGCAGCGGCATCCCCGAGGAGCATCTGCAACACGTCTTCGACCGCTTCTACCGCGTGGACCGCGCGCGTTCCTCCACCTCCGGCGGCGTCGGCCTGGGGCTGGCCATCGTCAAGAGCATCGCCGAGCTGCACGGCGGATCCGTTTCCATCGACAGCATCGCCGGTCATGGCACGCGCGTTATCCTTCGCTTTCCTGTCCCGGCAGACAGGAAAGGCCAGCCTGCGGTATGACGAATTCGTCATCCACTCGTCACGTCTCCGTAATCCTGGTGCGGTATGATGCGAGCATGGTTACGGGAGGAACTGAGGAGAATGCGCCGCCGCGCTTGCCCGCATGGAAGCTCGGCTGGGTGTTTCTGCGCCTTGGGGCAACCGCTTTCGGCGGGCTGGGCGCGGCGCTGGCACTCATCGAACGCGAACTGGTGGAGCGCCGCCAAGTGCTGACCCGCGAGGAGATGACCGAGGCGCTGACCTACACCAAACTGCTCCCCGGCTCGACTGTCGTGCAGGTGGTGGCTTACGTTGGACTCCGGCTGGGCGGCTGGCCCGGCTCGGCCCTGGCCACCATCGCCTTCATCCTCCCTTCGGCGCTGGCCATGCTCATGCTGGCGGTTGCCTACGACGCCGTAAGTGATCTGCCCAACCTCAGCTCTGTCATCAACGCTCTCACGGCGGCAGTCGTCGGCCTGCTCCTGGCCACGACCTTGAAGCTGGGCAAGGCCAACGTAAAGGGGGCATTCACGCTGTTACTGGCCCTCGCCGCTTTCGCCGCCGCGCTGCTGCTCGATGTCTCAGCGGCCTGGATCGTCGTCGCGGCCGGCACGATCGGCGTGCTGTTCCTGCGCCGGCCCGCTGTGGCGCAGGCGAGCCGGAAGGAGGGCGCGGCGTGACCTGGGAGTTGTTCGCGTACTTCATGCTGGTCAGCCTGCTGGCGTTCGGCGGCGGACAGGCCGCGCTGCCGCTCATCGAGCGAGTGGCGGTTGCTGAGCGCCACTGGATCAACTCGCAGGACTTCGCGGCGGCCTCGGGGCTGGGGTACGTCACTCCCGGCCCGATTCTCATCACTGCGACCTTTATTGGCTACCGCGCCGGCGGCCTGCCCGGCGCATTGGCCGCCACGATGGGGGTCTTTCTGATGCCCTGGCTGTTGGCCGCGCTGGCAGCGCACATTCTGCGTCCCTTCCTCGGCCGTCCCTGGCTGCACGGCTTTGGCGTGGGTGCAGCGCCGGCTGTGGTCGGGCTGCTTGGCATCACGGCAGTCAGTCTGGCACGGCACGCCTTCACGCACTGGGGCCATGTTGTCGTCGCCGCGATTGCCTTCCTGCTGGCTGCGCGAACGAAGATTCATCCCGTTGTGATCCTCGCTGGCGGCACACTCCTCGCGCTACTCCTGATCAGACTTCCGCCAGGATGACGATTTTGTAATCTCGGCGTCATGCTGGCGTCAGGTTGCCCTGTTACGCTCGCAGGATGAGGGAGCTTCTCGCGGATCGCGTAATCGGGAGAGAAGGATGCGGACGCTCGGCGTGGGAGCCTTGCTGATCGTTGCGGCGGGAGTTGGCTGGACCGCCCATGTGTGGCTGGTTCCTGCCTCGGCCACTGATGAGGGCAAGGCCAACTTCGTGCGCGTCACCCGGGGGCGACTGGAGCAATCCGTCAAGGCACGCGG
>JBBRIK010000583.1:0-4726 GCA_038221045.1 Gemmatales bacterium | reverse complement strand
CATTATTTTTGCTTGTGGGTGTTTTGGCCGTATCCGCCGGGGCGGGGGGCCTATTTCGCGCCCGTTTTGGGCAAACACCGGGCCACTTTAGGGCCCCCGCTCGCCAATCGCGCACAGGAGAACTACTCGACCGAGAGTCTACCATTCCCTCTCGACACATCACAACCCGAGTGCGGTCACTCCTCGAACAGCGCGACGCTGGCCGTGAAGCCGTGAATGAAGTTCTGACCGCCGATCGGTCCCAGTTCGCCCGCCGCGAAAAAACCAGCCAGCGGAATCGCTCCCGCCTCGGAACGGATCGTTCGCGCATCGTGATCGGGTGAGCCGAACAGATGCTCACCCCGGCCATTGCACGAAAATACCAGCGCGGCTGCCGCGCGCCGCGAGTGGGCGGTCGTATCTCTCTGCAGAAGCGAGTGCAGCTCGCGATCGGCCGCCTCGCCGTCGCGCAGATGGAACTGGACCGTCTGTCCGGCTTGCATGCGATCGCCGACCTCCATCGCGCCGGTACGCTTATCGAGGCCGGCGACGTTGCGAATCAGAAAGTCGCCCTGCTCGAACTCGCCGAGAAACTCGTTGATTACTCGTCCCAGATGCAATCCCTGCTGCAACAACTGCTGATCGTGCGAACTCATCGTCTGCCACATCTCTTGCAGCACGGCCAGCGGCGGTTTGCCATCCAACTCGAAGACGACGTTTTCCTGCGCCTTCGTGACCTCAAGATGCTGGCCGATCGGCCTGCATCCCTGCGACACGATGCAGCGCAGACCGAGACTTCCCTGGAGCAGCACTCCCACCGCTCCCGCTTCCTTGACCTCGCCATCGAACAGCAGCCGGGTCTGTCCTCGGCCCTGCACCCCGCTCGCCATGCCGCCGATCACGCGCAGACCCTGATAGTCCTCGTTGAGATGATCGAGACAGTGGTCGGTCGGGAAGGTGTACGGATCGCCCAGCAGCAGAATGGCCGACGTCTTCGGATCGACGCCGACCAGGCTATCGGGCCAGCCCAGCAAACTGAAGCCCTCCGACGTCTGCTCCAACTGTAGGTGAAAGGGTTCGAGCGTCACCGGCGCGTTCCATTTGCCGAGCCAGACGCTCAGACCGGGACGGCGCTCGATTTCTTTCTCGTTGCCAAGGACGCCCTCGCCGTTGCAGCCGAGCAGGACGCGCGGGCCAAGTCGGTCTTTCACCGTCGCGGCCAGGGCGGCGGCGTTCTCCGCGTGATGGGGCGTGAAGAAGATCATCGCCAGGTCCGCCTGCGGCACCTGCTCCGCCAGAGCGGCGCACACCTCGTCGAGAGCGGCTGACGAGTCGGGCAGAGTCGAGAGAGAAGCGGCAAATGGCATGGGTCAGTCTCATCGAGAGAAGGAAGACTCAGAGGGCGCGCTCGAAAATGGGGAAGCTCCCCTGCAAGCGGAAGTTCTGCTTGTAGAAGCGCACCAGATGCGGCACGTCGGAGCTGACCTGAGCCGCGATCGTCTCCCCATCGACGTCCTGGATCAGCCGGGCGGCGTGGCCGAGAAGGTCCAGCCCCAGGGCGCTCGTGTCGCGCGGCTCGGTCACGACAAAGCTGAAGAGAGCGTTGATCCGCTTCGCCGTCAGTCCCTCGGTGCCGAACGCGCCAAGGCGAAAACAGGGCATCGACGAGTCCACCAGCTTCGGGTTCGCGAAGGTCGAGTTGAGGATCAGGACGCCGGCCGCGACGGGACGATTCTCCGTGCGATGGCGCAGCGAAAAGAGCGACGTCGGCCCATACCACGAATTGCGAAACCACGCTTTCTCGATCTCCGCCACCGAGACGCGCAGGAGGTCGGGAGCGGACTGCTTCAGCACGGCCACGTCGTCCATCGTCAGCGGCGCGAGCGGCGACATGGCGCGGGCCGAGGGCGTCGGCATTTCGACCACGTCGAGGACGAAGTTGAGCATCTCGCGCGTCTGGGCGAAACCCTGCGCGACGAAAAACTCCTTGATCGCCGTCCAGTCGTCGCGATAGGCCGCCCAGGATTGCTTCAGGCCGCGTTCCTTCATCGTTTCGAGGACACGCGCGAACAGCGGGGCGGCCCACTGCTCCTTGCCCTTGCGGCACCAGGGATAGTTGATGCGACCGTTGGCCTGGAACGTGGCATAGCCGACGGGGACGCCGTCCTCGATGGCGTAGAAACGCGAGGCGGGGTCGAAGTCGGCGGCGCGCACGCGACGGCGAACCTCATCGACGGTCGCGGCCTTGAACTTCGGCAGTCCCGCGGCCGCCTCGTTGTAAATGCTCACCTGCGCCAGGTCGTCGCCGGGCTGAAAGGTGCGGATCGTCATGCGTCACGTCCTCGCGCCACAGCGCTCGCTCCGGACCAACCCCTCTTTCTCTTCCTCGTTCCGTTCCCGCGGAACAGCGTGAGAGGCGAGGAGTGGTTTACGTTTCGCGCTCTTCCCCTCATTTCCCGCTCCCATTTGGGGGGACGGAACGGGGAGAGCAGCACGTTCTCGCCGCAACAGTTGCAAGGTCACCGGCAAGCTGAGCAGACCGACGAGAATGCCTGCCAGCACCGCTCCGGTCCCCAGCATCACCAGGAACACCGCTCCCAGCCAGGGCATCACCAGGCCGCGAATGCCGTTGAGGACGAAGTGAATGCCATTATACAACGGCACCTCGCGCGGCGTCGGAGCGAAATGCACTGAGGCCAGCGCCCACGTCAGTTGTCCGCCTCCATTGCTGATTCCCAGCAGCACGCTCCCGGCCACGATCAGCAGCGGCGCGCCTGCTGCGATGCCGATGAAGTAGCACGTCAGCTATCTGACCAGCAGGATGCCGATAATCAGCCGGCAACGCGCCATGCCGATGCGATCGAGGATGCGGCCCCACAACGGCGAAGTGCAGGCGAGCAGCAACTGCGGCGTCACCGACAGCCAGAGGGCCAGCTCGAAAGGCGTGAAGGCGAAACGCTCGCGCACCAGCACCAGCACGACATGCGTCGTCAGGAAGTAAGCCGAGCCGCACAGGAAGAAGATCATCTGCAAGCGCAGGAACAGGTGGTCGCGGCGAAAGACGTCTTCGACCTCGCGGAAGCGTTCGCCGATGCCGCTTTTGAGAGGCGCAGCGGTTTCCTCGCCCTGCGGCAGACGAAGTTGATGGTAGTACCAGCAGCCGATCAGACCGCACAGGCCGGCGAGAGGATAGAGAATGCGATACATCTCATGGCTCTTGTTGAGGAGCCAGCCGGCAATCATCATGCTGGGGACCATCGTAGCGTAGGTCCAGAAGGTGAGCCGGCCCAGCACCCGGCCGCGAATCGGTTTGGCGTAGAGGATGCCATAAAGGCTCGACTGTCCCATGCGCATGGCCGAGTTGAGCAACTGGCTGACGGCGATCAGGGCGGTGAACACAGCCGGATCGCTGACCTCGAACATGAGGAAGAGAGGCAAGTTGGCCCAGACGGCCATTTGCGTGACGAGCCGTTTCATTCCCCAGCGCCGGCCGAGGCCCGCCCAGAAGGGACCGAGGAACGCCCCGACGGGGAAGGCACAGACGAGGATGGTCAATTCGAGGGGACTGGCGCCGACGCCGACGGCGGCGATGACGGGGGCGGCGACGATGGCAAGGGCCATGAAGACGCCGTTGAAAGCGGAGAAGAGCGACTCCATGAGCAGGTTGTGCCGCGTCAGCGGGTCCAGTTCATGGCGTCGTGCAGAGGGGTCCGGGGCAGGCTCTTGTTCGTCGGGCGCAGTTGACATGAAAGGGGAAGTCCTTGTGGAAGGCGGCGCAGGGAGGGTAAGGTCACCTTACATTTTTCCCCCAGCACACGCAAGGGCCGCCTTGACACGACAGGCCGCGTTTCAGAACATCCCAGACAAGGCGAGGGAGGCATACCCCAGCGCGTCAAGGAGATCCACGAATGCATTTTGTCGCTCCCGACATCCTGACCGACGGTCAGGGATTCTCGCTCGTCGCTTGCGGCATCGGACTCGGCGTCGGCGCGTTCGTCTGGCTGCTGGGCGGTCTCAGTTATCGCTTCTGGATCGTGCTGCTGACGACGCTCGGAGCGGGCGTCTACGGCCTGTCCATCGGCGAGGCGTTCGGCGTCCAGCCTCCCGTCTCCGCGCTGCTGCTGGCCATCGCCGGCGGTCTGCTGGCGCTGGCCCTGTCGCGGGTGGGAGCGTTCCTCGCGGGAGGCGTCGTCCTCAGCGCGCTTGCCGAGCGGATGCTCGGCTGGAATGAGCCTTTCGTCTTCTTCTTCGCCGGCGGCTTTCTGGGTCTGCTCCTGCTCCGCTTCTGGTTCATGGTCCTGTCGAGCCTGGGCGGCACGCTCATCATGGCGTATTCGCTGCTGTGGCTGCTGGAGTCGCTTGGCAAGCTCGACGCCTCGGCCTTCGCGGCTAGCAAACCGGTGCTGCTCAACTGGGCCTGTGGCGGAGTGACGTTGTTGGGATTGCTGATCCAGATCGGCATCGTTCGCCGATTCAGACCCAAGACGAGGAACGAAAAGGACGACGAGGAGGAAGAGGAACGCCGCGGCCGCGGCCCCACCGGCATCATCCGCTGGTTCAGTTCCTCGTCCTCAAGGAGAGGACGCCGAGCCGCCTGATGGCCCGTTTAGGATGTGTAATTTATTAACTTCCCTGTTTCGACGGAACGGCACGGTAGTTCCATGCAGGGAGTTCTTCGTCGAAAACGATCCGCATGTTCTTTTTGTAGTTCTTTGGAGCTTTTTGTCCGGTCGGGTAATCTCCTTTT
>JBBRIK010000582.1:0-4732 GCA_038221045.1 Gemmatales bacterium | reverse complement strand
GAGTTGTGGTGTCCGTGTTCGGGTTGCGCGCGGGCCTGGGGAGCGGCAGGCCAACCAGAGAATCATCACAACTCCAAGGCATCACACAACTTGGAAAACATTGGATTCCATGACAGTGCCATTCGTGTCAGATACCTTTTCTTGGACTTATCGGCCTCCCCTTATCGGCCTTCCTTATCGGCCTTGATTGACGATAGGCTTTGAAGCCAGAACAGTCCAGAAACCGTTCCTGCCACTTTTTGTAGACCCTTTTCCGCGCCTTTACTCGAAGGAGTCAAAGCCGTCCCTTTGAGTGCTGGGAAGAAAGGACTCCAGGGCGGGTTGAGGCTGCGGCTGGCCGGCGATGACCTTCTCGGACTGAAGCCAGCCGAAAAGCCCGGCGAGGAGGCCGCCGAGAAGACTACGACGCGAGGCATGGTGCGGTTTCATGCTGGTTTCCCCGACTGAGGCTGCGAATCCAGGTACGAGCGGTCTACATAAGTGGCTCACTTACAACGACTTGGAACAACGGTTCCTGGCACCTTTCCTTTCGCGATCCTGTCCATCGAAAAGGCGTTTCCGTACACTCTGAGCGTCAGGGGCCGCTCTTCCGCAGCGCGTGCCCAACGCCAAGCCGCTCTGCGCTACACCAGGGAGACCGCCATGCCCACACCGCCTGAAGTCGTCCAACTCATCGAGGATGCTCGCAAAACGGGGGCCACGGACCTTGACCTGTCGGCGCGCATGCTGACCGAGTTTCCCCCGGAACTGACCGGACTGGCGAAACAACTGCGCCGCCTCATCCTGGCTATCAACGAGATCGCCGTCTTGCCGGCAACCATCAGCCAGTTCACCCTGCTGGAAACGCTCGACCTGTCCTCCAACGCCCTCGCCGCGCTGCCCCCGGAGTTTGCTTCCCTGTCGGGGCTCCGCTCGCTGAACCTGGCCAGCAACGCGCTGACCACTCTGCCGCTCGAAGTCACCCGTCTCACCAACCTCAAGGCGCTCAACCTGACCCAGAACGCGCTTGCCGGGCTGCCCCCGGAAATCGGCCAGCTCGCGGCCCTCGAAGACCTGAACCTGGCTGCCTGCGTCTTGACGGAATTGCCGGAGGCCCTCGGCGACCTTGCCCACCTGCGCACACTTCAGGTGACGGGGACCAACGTCGGGGGAGGTGGCGGGAGAACGTCCGTGAGGGGCCTGAAGTCCCTCCCCGCGAGCTTCGCCCGCTTGCAGGCCCTGGAAGCGCTGGACCTCAGTCTCAACGAGCTCACCAGCCTGCCCGCGCCGCTCCAAGCGCTTTCTTCCCTGCGCTCCCTCAACATGACCGGGAACGCCTTGACGAGCCCGCCGTCCGTGGGAGGGCTGACCGGGCTGCAAGAACTCACCCTTGCCGGGGCCGGGCTGACCGCGCTGCCCTTGGACCTCAACCGCCTCACCGCCCTCCAGAGGCTAGATGTGAGCGGCAACCAACTTGTGGAACTACCGGCGCTCGTCGGCGAACTGACCACTCTGTTGGCCCTCGCCGTCTCGAACAACCGGCTGACGGCCCTCCCCGAGGTCGTCGGGCGGCTCACCCGGCTCGTCCAACTCTTCGCCCACGGCAACGCGATCGCGGGGCTGCCCGAAAGCGTCGGCGCCCTGGCAGCCCTGGCCACCCTCGATCTCGGCGACAACCGCTTCACCGCGTTGCCACCGTTCCTGGGCCGCCTCACCGGCCTGAAGGATCTCCTGCTGAACGGCAACCTGCTCGCCGCGCTCCCCGCCGAGATTGGCGGGTTGACCTCTCTCGTCCAACTCGACCTGTCGGGCAACCTGCTCGAGCGCCTTCCCCCCGAGGTCGGGCGGCTGAGCAACCTGGCCAGCCTGGGGCTCCGCGACAACCGCTTGAGCGTGTTGCCCGCCGAGGTCTTCGGCTTGCCGGCGCTGGCGATCCTCAACCTGTCGGCCAACCCGCTCGGGCGCCTGCCCGCCGACATCGGACGGCTGACCAAGCTCCAGACGCTTCGCCTGGCCGCCATCGGCCTGGAGGCGTTACCGCCCGAGCTGTTCACGCTCACCGACCTGGCGATCCTCGACCTGCCGGAGAATCGCCTTGCCAGTCTGCCCGCCGATCTTGGCAAACTGACGAAACTTCTCCGCCTTGACGCGACCGGGAACAGGCTGGAGGCCCTCCCCCCTGAGATCGGCCAACTGACTCGCGTCAACGCCCTCCTGGTCGGGCGAAACCGCCTGGCGGCACTCCCGGCGGAGGTCGGCCGTCTGCAAGCGCTGCAGCGGCTCGACCTGTCTGGCAACCGACTCGAGTCGCTGCCGAGCGAGGCCCTGGCGCTCCCCATTCTGCATTTCCTCTTCCTGTCTGGAAATAAGTTGACCTCCCTCCCGCCCTCACTTGGCCGGGCTGCACAGGTGCTGACCCTCGACGTGTCCGGGAACCGCCTCACCGCCCTGCCGGCGGAGTTGGGGAAGATCGTGCCGCTCGTCAGGCTCGACGCCTCCGACAACGCCTTGACTGTCCTGCCGCCAGAGCTGGGCGGCCTGACCCTGCTCCAGAAATTGAGCCTACAGAACAACGCCCTGACGGCCCTCGATCCGGGACTGTTCCGCCTTACGAGGCTCAGCGACGTGGACCTGTCGGGGAACCGATTGGATGCGCTTCCGCCAGACATCGCCGGCTGGGGAAAGACGTTTTTCCTGACCCTGCGGCTGGACGACAACCCGCTGGCCGCGCTGCCCGACGAACTGAGCCAGTGTCGTCTGCTACGGGCGCTTTCCGTCGCGTTTTGCCCACTGACGGCCTTGCCCGCCTGCCTCGCCAATACCAGCCTGACATCGCTCCGCATCGATGGCACTCTGCTCGGCGATCTGGCCCCTGCGCTGGTCGCCAAACTGACGGACCTCAGCGCTCGGGGCGTGAACTGGCAGGCCTGGCCCGCCACGGCGAGCGCGAGCCTCCTCACCCGGCTCGACCTTGCGGGCAACGAGCTTTACTCCTTCCCGAACGACTTTGCCTCCTTCGCCGCGCTGGAAGAAGTGAGCCTCGCCGGCAACGCCCTGGAATCTCTTCCCGACGGCATCGGCGCCCTCACGAACCTCAGGCGGCTGGATCTGTCGGGGAACTGGCTTGCGGACCTCCCGGAGGCCTTCGGTTCGTTGGCGGATCTGGAGGAACTCGACCTGCGCGGCAACCTCCTGGTTCGCGTCCCGGCTCCGGTGACGAGGCTGGCCCGCCTCACCGCGCTCTCCTTGTCCGGCAACCTGCTCCGCGAAGTCGCGCCGGGGCTTGGGGCGCTCGTCCGCCTGCGGGCGCTCGATCTTTCCAACAACCATCTCCGCCGTCTCCCCGCCGACCTGGCAAGCGTGCAAGCCCTCGAGCAGTTCTCCCTGGCCCGCAACGAATTCGCGGAAATGCCGGACGTACTCGGCGACCTGCCCGGCTTGCGAGAGCTCGATCTGTCCGACAACCTTCTCAACGCGCTGGCGCCGCGCCTCGGGCTGCTGCCTGCCCTGGGCACCCTCGCGCTCCGCGGCAACCCAGGCGCGCGGAACGACCTCGCCGTCTTCGGGGCCGCCTCGGTCGCCGACGCGCTCCGCGTGCTGCGCGGCCGCCTGTGAGTGCGCGTAGGCCGCCATCACGGACAACCCGAATGGGGTGATGCAATGGATCAGAGTCCGCTGGTTAGCTCTCGAAAAGCCGTGATGCCGGCCCGGTCAACTTCATCGGCGGGTCCGGCACTTGGGACCGGATCCCGTGTATCGGCCGCCCCGGCAACGGGGTCTGACCCGAATGGCACTGTTTAACAATTGTAAACAATCGCGCATGTGCTTACCCAGGATGCACTTACGTCAGATAGATACATTTGTTCAATAATTTAGGCATATTGATGTAAACATTTGCGGGATAGATAGTTGCGTGATGGTTCACAATTGTTAAACAGTGCCATTCGGGTCTGACCCCTTATCGGCCCCCGGACTTTCTCATTTGCTACAAGGGTAAATGGGGAATCCTCGAAATCAATGGCGACGACTTCCACACGGGAGTAATTCAGACAGCGAAGGATCATGACAGGGCTAGAAAGTTCAATCACTACGGCGTCTTCTTCATTCAAGCCTACGCCTTGGACCGCTGCAAGAGAAACCCTGGCGACGTAGTTGACGAGTTCTTGAGTCTGCTGGAAAAGTACAAGTAGGACTTTCACGCAAGCAGAGTCCCCAACGACGCCGAAAACCTGAACCTTGTAGCCGGTTCAGTGTCAAAGAGGAGTGGAGCAAGGCCATCAAGCCGGCGCGGAATGTAGTGAGGGATAACCGTGAGACCCAGCAATACGATTGAAGACGCTTGCACACGGTTCATTCAAGCCGTGGTTCGTGCCAAAGCGAACACGGAAAGCAGAGACGAGTTTTGGACCAACAAGAGGGCTATAAAAGCCTATGGACGAATGTGCCAGGTTATCGAGGCTCACGTTCCTGCCGATCTGCAATG
Organism: Gemmatales bacterium; assembly: GCA_038221045.1. Taxonomy (GTDB): domain Bacteria; phylum Planctomycetota; class Planctomycetia; order Gemmatales; family Gemmataceae; genus JBBRIK01. Next base: position 270 of record JBBRIK010000582.1, on the reverse strand, counting down.
GTGGTACACAGTATGGGAGCTTGCAGGGTCGGCATCTGATGATATTTGGGAAGGACAGTTTAACGAAACAAGGGATACCGAAAGATTTTGTTACCGGGTTCAAGCCCATCTAAGTGCGCTAGAAGGATTTGATTGGATCGCATGTTTGCCGCTGGAATATGTTTTCAGAAGGTTCCCGCCTTGCACAGATTTCGGGGATTTCTTGCTTGTCAATCCAGCCGATAGCACAAGCGACCTCGAAGAGCTACTCAAGCGGTTTCGGAACATCTT
>JBBRIK010000581.1:0-4734 GCA_038221045.1 Gemmatales bacterium | reverse complement strand
GGCTCTGCTCACCCTTGCAGGTAAGCAGAGCCGCCCTTTCTTTCAACTGATAGCTGACAACTGATCGCTGACAGCTTCGTCACTACTTCAGCTCGACCGACCAGTAAGCATTATCGAGGAAGCTCTTCCACGAGTGATACTTGCTGTTGGTCAGCTTGAGGTTGAGCATCGGGCTGCGCTTCGGCTTTTCCGGCTTGCGAATCAGGTGCATGTTCGCCTCGCGCGGGGTCCGGCCGCCCTTCTTCACGTTGCAGGCCACGCAGGCGCAGACGATGTTCTCCCAGGTCGTCTGGCCTCCCTGGCTGCGTGGGACGACGTGATCCAGGCTCAGCTCGCTCGTCGGGAACTTCTTCCCGCAGTACTGGCACTGGTTGTTGTCCCGCGCGAAGATGTTGCGGCGATTGAACTTCACCGTCTGCTTCGGCAACCGATCGTATCCCGTCAGGCGGATGATGCGCGGCACCTGAATGGCGGTACTGGGGGTCCGTACCCAGTCGTCGTCTTCCTCGCGGAAGTTCTGGATGCGGAACTCGCTCACCTCGCGCCAGGTCTCGAAATCGTAAGTGGTGAACTGGCCATCCTCACAACTGACGACCTCGGCCAGGTCCTTCGCCAGCAGGCAGAAGGCACGGCGAACCGAGATGATGTGGATGGCCATGAACAGCTTGTTCAGAACCAGTACGGAAGCGTCCAGAGCTGGGGTCTGAGTCGAACTCATGAGGCTAGCTCCCCCTGTGGTGATGACGGCACTCAGGCCTGGCGATCGGTCCTGCGTGCGTATTCACCCGTAAGGACGCACCTCAGCGTGATCGGGTTCGACCTGTTTCTTTATCCTATCAGCCTCGCGCCGGGGGACGCAAGCAGGTAACTGGCCGGAAGAATCGGAAAGTGATGAAGAATTGACGATACGATCGGACCTCTTGCCGCTTGCGGCTTTGCAGGAGACCGCTACGCCGCAAGCGGCAAGAAGGGATTTTTCCAGCGATCCTTTACTCTGCCGGCGTTCCGAACAGGTTCCGTTCGAGGAAGCCCAGAACCTGCCGGCGATAGAACTCGCCGCCTCTCTCGCAGACGTCGCTGTGTCCCGCGCCAGGCACGAGGACCAACTCTCCTGGGCCACTGCGGCGGGCGAACAGGCGTTTCGCCTCGTCCGGTGTCGAATGACGATCTTCGGTGCCGGTCAGAAGCAACAGGGGGACGGCCCCCAGTCCGCCAATGAAGTTGGCCGGCGCTAACTGCCTGGCTACGACATGAACTCGCCGTTCGCACTGGCGAATGACGCCCTGAGTCAGGCGCTGGAAGTAAACTGGATAATGCCCATCCGCCAGTCGATTGTGGAACGCGGTGATGACGTCGTGATACAGGCTTTCGAGGATCACGGCGGACGTGTGTTTGCGAACCTCCTCTGCCGCATAGCAGAGGGCCGCCGCTCCCATCGACATCCCCAGGGCCGCCAGGGGCTGATCGGACCAGCGCTGCCGGGCCTGTCCGAGAACGGCCAGCACGTCGTGGCGTTCGTGGTAGCCGAAACTGCTCTTGCGGCCGTCGCTCTCGCCATGCGCGCGATGATCGAAGGCGACGCAGCGATAGCCGGCCGGCACAAGGAAGGCCAGCCGCGACATCGTTTGAACGCGCGTATTGCGGATGCCATGAAAGAGGAGGACCGTGGCGCGTGGCCGCGGCGGCGCGACCACCCAGCCTCGCAGCCGATAGCCGTCGGCGGTCTGACAGGCGAACGATTCCCAATCGAGTCCGAGGGCGGATGGGGTGGGATGAATAGGACCGCGAGTTGCCTTGGTCAGCCAGCGGGCGATCAGGTACTGAGCGGCCAGGGCGCCAACCCCGGAAGCCAGCCCCAGCCGGATCAGCAACTCGGTAAGCCGCGAAGGCTTCGAGAGGGGCTGCAACACAGGTTCTCTCGTTGTGGGGACCATTGAAAGTAAGATCGGACGGAATGGGCGCGGGACTTACTCATTTCCGGAATAACCGTCAAGAGAAAGAAAACTTAACTTCAGAGAGACGACCTCCTCGTTCCCACGCTCTGCGTGGGAACGTGCTCTTCGATGCTCTGCGTCGTCTCTCTCGTAAGTCGCTGTGTCGCGTCCCTTCGTCAGACGACGCAGAGCGTCGAAGAAGCCGTTCCCACGCAGAGCGTGGGTACGAGGAAAAACTTAACTTCACAGTGGGTTTGACAAATTCAAACGATCTCATACAATGACAGATAATGTCTCGCCAGGGACGGCGCGGCAACGGAACGTGATTGAAGAGGTCCAATCATGTGGTCTCCCACACCCGACCACCCTCTGTACCGGCACTTCGCGGGTCTCACCGAACAGACGTTCTTGCAAACGCTTGGGGTGGCCGACCCCTCGCTCACCGACTACCTGTCGGTGCTGCTGTCTCGTTTCGTTCACTTCGACGCGATCTACCGTCTCCGCGATACGCAGGGACGGCGACTCGAGGAAGTGACCGAAATGGTCGTCGAGGCCGAACAGTTGCCGCCGGAGGGGCGAACCCGCCGGGAGGTCCATCGCCACATCGGCGACTTCACTCTCTTCTGGACCGGCGTCTATCCCGAAGCCCTTCGCAAACTGCGCTCCGTGATGTCGCGCGATCACTTCATCGACTTCTGCCAGCAGGGCAAGCGCTCCTACTACATCGCTAGCACCTTCGAGGACGATCCGTACCGCGAAGAGGCACCAATCCTGCGCCGCCTCAGTGAGGAATTCGAGTTGTGCGCCTACGGACTCAATCAAGTCCGCCGCGAATGGGAAAAACATACGCCTCGCAAGGACGATGAGCCGCGCCGCCTGCTCTCCTGAATCGTAGCTCAATCCGTCGCGTAGGGCATGTAGTTGCGCGAATTCGTCGAAGTCCACGGATAGGGCTTGCCCGTGTACGAGTAGAACGCACCTGCCGGCGTCGCGATGACACGCGGCTTGAAGTAGCCGTTGCGATCGACGACATAGTGGTCCCAGACCGCATACGCGCTGACGCGATAGATTGGATAAAGGACGACCGGCGCGGGAACAGGGGCGGCCTCAACGGGCCGCGGCGGCGGTAGCGGTTCATCAGCTCGGGAGAACGCGCAGGACGCCAGCAGAATCAGCACGGACAGGCAACACAGCGACTTCATGGCGGCCCTCCTCGTGGTGTTCGGAAATCGAAGCCTTATTCCGGGATACCACGTCTGCCGGCCGGGAGGAAGCCCCTGGGCGCAGTCTTCCTCTCCCTCGCAAGCTGCCTGGCCCTTCTTTTCGCGATAATCCGCACAATCAGTCCGCGACAGGATAAAAGACGCTCGGCCCGGACAGGAAGCCGAACCGATCGATCTTCGCCACGGCGGCCCGAAGCGCCCCGCTCAGGGCCGTGTGCGTCATGATGACCAGCTGCACGCGCTGCCCCTCGGCTTCGATGGTCGCCTCGTGCTGGATGACCGACGCGATGCTGATCTGATGCTCGGCCAGGGCGTGCGCCACCTCCGCCAGCACGCCCGGCCGATCCTCCACACTGGCCCGGAAGTAGAACCGCGACCGCACCGTGTCCGGCGAACGCAGTTTCAAAGGTGGACCCGAGTCGGTCCACAGCCGCAGCGTGTGAAAAGTTCGCTGCGCTCTGCCGACGGCGAGGTCGATCAGGTCGGCGAGGACGGCGCTGGCGGTCGGCATCTGGCCCGCGCCCCGGCCATAGTAGAGCGTGTCTCCCACGATGTCGCCGACGACGTGGATGGCGTTGTAGGAGCCGCGCACCAGGGCCAGCGGGGCCTGATGTTTCAGCAGGACGGGAGAGACGTGGAGGGCCAGTTGGTTATCGCCCTGCCAGGTCTCGGCCAGCAGCTTGATCGTGTAGCCCATTTCCCCGGCGAAGCGGATGTCGAGATCGTTGAGGCCGGCAATGCCGCGGCGGGCGATCGACTCGAAGGGGATCGTGGTGCCGAAGGCGATCTGCGCGAGAATGGCGAGCTTGTGCGCGGCGTCGGTGCCATCGACGTCGAGGGCCGGATCGGCCTCCGCGAAGCCGAGTTCCTGGGCCTCGGCAAGACACTCGGCATAGCTGCGTCCCGTCTCGCTCATCCCGGTGAGGATGAAGTTGCAGGTGCCGTTGAGGATCCCCTGGATGGACAGAATCTGATTGGCGGCCAGTCCCTGGGTGAGAGCGGCGATGATCGGAATGCCGCCGGCAACGCTGGCCTCGAAGGCGACGGCGCGGTCGTGGCGCCGCGCGGCGTCGAAGACTTCCGCGCCGTGCAAGGCGAGGAGCGCCTTGTTGGCGGTGACGACGTCTTTGCCTGCCGCGAGTAGATCGAGGACGGCCCGCCGCGCCCACTCGATGCCGCCGACGAGTTCGATGGCGACGTGGATGGATGGATCGCGCAGGACGGAACTGAGGTCGGTCGAAAGGAGGGAGCGCGGCACACAATCGGGACGTGGCCGGTCGAGATCGCGGACGACGACACGGCGCAGATGCAATGGCCGGCCGGCGCGAGCGGCGAGGCGATCCGGCTCCTGAAGCAGCAGTTTCGCGACGCCGCTGCCGACGGTCCCGCAACCGATCAGGTCGATGTTGAGTGGCTCGCTCACGTTGACGGTGGTCCTCGAAAGCACCGGGCGTTCTTAAGGAACAACGCCGCTGACTTATGGTAGGGGTGCTTCGATGGCAAGCTCAGAGAATTGTGGGTGGACGAGCGGCCCCGCTTGCGGCGTAGCGGAACATCGCTACGCCGCAAGCGGCAAG
>JBBRIK010000580.1:0-4739 GCA_038221045.1 Gemmatales bacterium | reverse complement strand
CATCGAAGGAGCAGCGCGCTCAGCTCGATCTGCTGCGGGCGCTGAACGAGAAGCACCAGCAGAAGCGACAGCAGGACGCGGCCCTGGAAGCGCGCATCCAGTCGTTCGAGCTGGCCTATCGCATGCAGATCGATGCATCTGACGCCTTTGACGTCAGCCGGGAGCCGGAACACAGTCGCAAGATGTATGGCCCCGGCACGCAGGCCCGCCAGATCCTCATCGCCAGACGGCTGCTCGAACGCGGCGTCCGCTTCGTTCAAGTGTGGACCGGCGAGGGGCAGCCCTGGGACAATCACGACGACATTGAGGTGAACCATCGCCGGCTGGCCAAGGACTGCGATCAGGCCATCGGCGCGCTGCTGACCGATCTGAAGCAGCGCGGCATGCTCGACGATACGCTCATCATCTGGGGCGGCGAGTTCGGCAGGACGCCGACCGTCGAATTGCCGACGCCGGGCGCGAACGCGGGCAAGATCAATGGCCGTGACCACAATCACTGGGGCTTTACGATGTGGCTCGCGGGCGGCGGCGTCAAGGGCGGCACGGTCCACGGCGCGACCGATGAGTTCGGCTTCGCTGCCGTCGAGAACAAAGTCCACGTCCACGATTTGCACGCCACAATCCTGCATCTGCTCGGCTTCGATCACGAGAAACTGACGTATCGCTACGCTGGACGCGACTTCCGCCTGACCGACGTACAGGGCAACGTCGTCAAGGGAATCGTGGCCTAGCGCGAAAGAACCGCTAAGCCGCAAGCGGCAGACTCGATGGGATCCTCCTCATGCATGCGCGAAACGCGATACTTCTGTTGCTGCTCAGCGGTCCGGTGTTCGCCGCTCCCGACTTCGAGCGCGATGTCGCTCCCATCCTCGTGCGCCACTGTACCGGCTGTCACAATGCCAGCGAATCGCGCGGCGATCTTGACCTCACCCGGCGCGAACGGCTCCTTGCCGGCGGAGCGAGCGGTCCCGCTCTCGTCCCTGGCAAGGACGACAGTCTGCTGCTCAAGCGCATTGCAGCCGGCGAGATGCCGCCGAAAGAGCGCCGCCAGTCACGACAACTTCCGCAAGTCGAGCAAGACGTCCTCCGCGCCTGGACGCGCGATGGCGCGGCCTGGCCGAGAGATCGCGTCCTCAATCCCTACGAATTGACCAGCGCGAATCGCGCCGGTCTTGACTGGTGGTCGCTCCGGCCGCTCCGCCGCCCGCTTCTTCCCGATGCCCGACCCCCGACGCCCGATGCCCGATCTCCGATCGATCTCTTCATCGCCGCGAAACTGCAAGTTGCGGGATTGGAGCCAGCGCCGGAAGCGGATCGACGGACGCTCATACGGCGCGTCTGGTTCGACCTTGTCGGCCTTCCTGCTCCGCCCCATGAGATAGACGCCTTCGTCGCGGATGATTCGCCGTTGGCTTACGAGCGTCTCGTCGATCGTCTGCTCGCCTCCCCTCAGCACGGCGAACGCTGGGCGCGTTTCTGGCTCGATCTCGTTCGCTATGCCGACACCAATGGCTACGAGCGCGACGCCGCCAAGCCCAACGCCTGGAAGTATCGCGATTACGTCGTCCGCTCGCTCAATAGCGACAAGCCTTACGATCGCTTCCTCCTCGAGCAGTTGGCCGGCGACGAGTTGCTGGATCGTAGCGAGGAAACCATCATCGCGACAGGGATGCTGCGTGTCGGCACCTGGGACGACGAACCCAACGACAAGCTCGAATACAAGTACGACCGCCTCGAAGACCTCGTCCACGTCACGACGACGGCCTTTCTCGGCGTGACGGTCAAGTGCGCTCGCTGTCACGATCACAAGTTCGATCCGATCCCACAGACGGACTACTATCGCTTCGCCTCGGCGTTCTGGGCCGGCGATCTGCTCGGCAATCCCGGCGGCAAGGTTCAGGGCTACGAGGCGCTCGCCTGGACTGACTCCGGCCCGAAGCCGCCGCCGCTGCACCTCCTCAAGAAGGGCGATCCGCGCCGGCCCGGCAAGGCGATCGATCCCGGCTTCCTGACGATGCTCGCGGCGCTCGACCGTCCCTTTGCGCCGCCGGCCGCCGAGTCGAAGTCGTCGCAGCGGCGCTTGCAGCTCGCCCGGCGCATCGCCGACCCGGCCAATCCGCTGACGGCCCGTGTGCTGGTCAATCGCGTCTGGATGCAGCACTTCGGCGCCGGCCTGGTGCGGACGCCTGACAATTTCGGCTTCAAGGGCGACACGCCGACGCATCTGGAACTGCTCGACTGGCTGGCGAGTGACTTCATCGACAAGGGCTGGTCCCTCAAACGACTGCATCGTCTTCTGCTCACTTCGCGGACCTATCGGCAAGCGTCGGTGCATCCGCGTCAGGAACAGTACCACCAGAAGGATTCGGCCAATCGTCTCTGGTGGAAGATGAATCGTCGCCGGCTCGAAGCGGAAGCGCTGCGCGATAGTCTGCTGACGGCGAGCGGGCTGCTGAATCCGCGCATGGGTGGGCCGGGGTTCACGCCGCGCATCAGCCGGGAGGCGATGGAAGGTCTATCGCGCAAAGGAGCAGCATGGCAGGAATCGCCCGTGGAGGAGCAACGGCGGCGCGGCATCTATCTGTTCAGCCGGCGCTCGTTGATTCCGCCGCTAATGTCCACCTTCGATTTCTGCGATACCACGCGCCCCATCGCCCAGCGCGATGTAACAACCGTTGCTCCGCAGGCGCTGGCACTGATGAACAACGAGTTCGTCCACGAACAGAGTACCGCCCTGGCGGCGCGAGTACTGAGCGAGGCGGGCGAGGATCGAGGGCGGCAAGTGCGTCTGGCGTGGCGCTTCACCCTGGGCCGGGAACCGCGCGAGAGCGAAATTCGCGCGGCTCTGACGCATCTGGAGGCGCAGAAGAAGAACCTGCCCGGCAAGCCGGCTCTTGCCCTGGCGTCGCTGTGTCATGTGCTGCTGAACGCCAACGAATTCATGTACGTCGATTGACGAGGGAGTGAGCCATGTTTCCCTGCGGAAGAACACGGCGCGAGGCGCTGTGGCAGATGGGCGGCGGCTTCGCTGGGCTGGCGCTCACTGCCCTGCTCGACGCCGATGGGTTCTTCGCTCGACATGCGAAGGGCGAGAGCGCGAAACGGCAAGCCGATGCACCGCACTTCAAGGGGAAAGCGAAGAGCGTCATCTTCCTGATGATGAATGGCGCGCCCAGCCAGGTCGATACGTTCGATTACAAGCCGGTGCTGGAGAAGTACGCCGGCCAGCCGCTGCCTGCCGACAAGAAGTACATCAACAGCGGCGGCCGCAAGGTCGGCTTCCTCACGGGTGCCTTTCGCAAGTTTCGGCCCGGCGGCCAGAGTGGCCTTCTCATCTCCGACTACTTTCCCAACGTCCGCAAGCACGCCGACAAGTTGGCTGTCGTCAAGTCGTGTCACGCCGACAGTCATGCGCACGGCTCCGCTCTGGTCGCGATGAACACCGGCAGCGTCTTCATCGGCCGGCCGTCGCTCGGCTCCTGGTGCGTCTACGGACTCGGCAGCGACAACCAGAACTTGCCGGGTTACGTCGTCATCATGGACAAGCGCGGCGGGCCTATCAGCGGCCAGCCCAACTATGGCAACGGCTTCATGCCCTCCCAGTATCAGGGGACTCTCTTCCGTCCGTCCGGCGATCCAATCCTCGACCTGCGCGGCCCCGCTCATGTTGATCGCAAGGCCCAGCGCGAACAACTCGACCTGCTGGCGAAACTGAACGACGAGCATCTCAAGGGCCGGCCCGGCGGCGACGAACTGGCAGCGCGGGCCGCGAACTACGAACTGGCCTTTCGCATGCAGAGCGCCGCGCCCGAGGCTGTCGATCTGGCGAAAGAGATGAAACAGACGATGGAGATGTACGGCGTCGGCAAGTCGCCGACGGACGAGTTTGGCCGTAACTGTCTCATCGCTCGCCGCCTCGTCGAGAGGGGCGTTCGCTTCGTGCAACTCTACTCGGGCGGCGGCCATCTCGAGGACACCTGGGATGCTCATACGAGCATCGAGAAGAATCATGGCCAGCATGCCGCCGAGGTCGATCAGCCCATCGCGGCCCTGCTGACCGATCTGGAGCGGCGCGGCATGCTCGACAGCACGCTTGTCGTCTGGGGCGGCGAATTCGGGCGCATGCCCTTCAGCGAGGGCAAGAACGAACCGGGACGGAATCACAACCCGTATGGCTTCTCGATGTGGTTGGCCGGCGGCGGCGTCAAGGGCGGGATCAGTTACGGCGCGACCGACGAACTGGGCTTCGAGGCCGTCGAGAAGAAGGCTCACGTCCACGACATCCATGCGACCATGCTGCATTGCCTGGGGCTGGATCACAAGAAACTGACGTACTTCCACCAGGGCCGCGATGAGAGTTTGACCGACGTTTATGGCAACGTCATCACCGACATTCTTCTTTGAGGAACGCATGAAAACACGCTTCACGCTGATTGTCTCGCTGATCCTGCTCGCGGGAATTTCTCTCGCGGCCGATGGAGAGAAGCTCTTCAAGGCAACCCCGCTGACGAAAGAGAAGGAGTTCACGCCCGGCATCGAGGGTCCCAACTGCGATGCCGAGGGCAACGTCTACGCGGTCAACTACAAGGAGGACGGGACCATCGGCAAGGTGACGCCCGAGGGCAAGGGCGAGGTGTGGGTCACGCTGCCGGGCAAGAGCACCGGCAACGGCATCGTCTTCGACCCCAAGGGCAATCTGTACGTCGCCGATTACGTCGGCCATAACGTCCTGAAGATCG
>JBBRIK010000579.1:0-4739 GCA_038221045.1 Gemmatales bacterium | reverse complement strand
GGGGCTGGCAGCGAGGATTGCGCCGGAAAACTCCGCAACGGCCGCGTCGAGTTCGGCAGCGGCCACGACGCGATTGACCAGCCCCAATTCCCAGGCTCGCCGCGCACTGATGGCCTGGCCGGTCATCAACATCTCGAAGGCGGCCTTGGCCGGGACAGCCCGGACCAGAGGCACCATCGGCGTCGTGCAGAAAAGGCCGATCTTGACTCCGGGGGTCGCGAACGTCGCCTCTTCCGCCGCGACGGCGAGGTCGCATGCCGCCACGAGCTGGCAGCCCGCCGCCGTCGCCAGTCCTTGAACCCGTGCAATCACCGGCTGCGGCAGACGGCGCAGCCCGAGCATGACGCGCGAACAGAGCGCGAACAACTCGCGATATTCCTCTTCGGGCCGATCGAGCATCTCGCCAAGATCGTGGCCGGCGCTGAAGACCGGGCCGTTCGCGGCCAGGACCACAACCCGAGCGGAACCGTGGCTGGCAAGGGCGGCGAGGGCGGACTCCAACGAGGTGAGCAGGCCATGCGAGAGCGCGTTGCGTTTCCCAGGACGGTTCAGCGTCAGGTGGACGACGCCGCCCTCGTTCTGGACGAGCAAATCCGGCGCTCCGGGAATGGACATGGGATACCTCCTCGGTCTCCTGCCAGAAATAGTCGTTTCTCCGTCTCCTCGCAAGTGTTCGCCCGCCCTTCAGGCCACTCGTACAACAACCAGAGAGGGAAAACCCGCGAGGAGCGCCCGCGTCATGTTCAGCGAGCAGGAGATTCCCGAGGAGTTCGGCCGCTACCATCTGCTGGCCTGTCTCGGCGTCGGCGGCATGGGCGCGGTCTATCTGGCCCACGACAAGCAACTCGACCGCCAGGTCGCTCTCAAGGTGCCTCAATTCTCCGCGGACGACGATCCTGTCATTCTGCAGCGGTTTCTCCGCGAGGCCCATCTCGCGGCGCGTATCAATCATCCCAATCTCTGTCCCGTTTATGACGTCGGCGCCTTCGCCGGGTTTCACTACTTCACCATGCCCTATCTTGAAGGCACGCTTCTGTCCTCCCTGCTCGGACCCTCGCGGACCTGGCAGCCTCAGGAGGCGGTCCGGCTGATGCGGAAGGTGACCCTCGCCGTGAAGGCCCTGCACGAACAGGGCATCATCCATCGCGATCTGAAGCCGGCCAACATCATGATCCGTCCCGGCGGCGAACCGATCCTGATGGACTTCGGCCTCGCCCTGTCCATCACTCATCCGCGCTTGACCGGAGTTGGTGAGCCGATCGGCACCCCGGCCTACATGGCTCCCGAGCAGGTGCGCGGCGAGGGGAACAATCTCGGCCCGGCCGCGGACGTCTACAGTCTCGGCATCATCCTCTATGAGATGGTCACGGGACAGCCGCCGTTCATTGGCACGGTGCTGTCCGTCTTCGGGCAGACTCTGTACGCTGCTCCGCCCGCGCCATCGTCGCTGCGGTCCGGCCTGGACATCGACTTCGACTATCTGTGCGTCCAGGCCCTCGCCAAGCGGCCCGAACGGCGCTTCGGCAGCGCCGCCACGCTCGTCTCGGCCCTGAATCGCTTTCTGGGCGAGCCGGAGTCGGAGAGCAATGCCACGGCGGTGCAGCATCCAGGGACGGCCCTCGGACCCAATCCCCCGCGCACAGAAGTGCGCGGGGGCACCGGATCGCTCTCCCCCGAGATGGCGCGGGTCCGTTGCCTGCGGTGTGGACAACTACTCCTTGTCGTGTCCGATCTCATCGGCGGTGATGTTCCCTGTCCGCGCTGTCGCGATCACCAGCAAACGCTGTCGCCTTCGGGTTCGCCGCGACGCCGCCGCGTCTCGCGGAGACTGCTTCCGATTACGCTTCTGGGACTGGTGGCCGTCCTCGGCATCGCTGGCTACATCCTGATCCCGGCCAAGGAATCGCCCTCTGTCGATCCACCCTCACGTTCCTATACGAACTCGCTGAAAATGAGGATGGTCTTCATCGAGCATGGCAGGTTTCAGCGTGGGTCGCCGCTCACCGAGAAAGGCCGCAGCAAGGACGACGACGAGACCCTTCACTGGGTCGAACTCACGCGCGATTTCTGGATGTCGGCCCACGAAGTCACAGTCGCGCAGTTTCGCGAATTCATCCAGGACAGCCAATATGAGACCGATGCCGAGCGCGAGAAGCTGATGTCCACCTGGCGAAACAACGACTATGGAACAGAGGACGAGAAGCCGGTCGTCGAGGTGTCATGGAACGATGCGGGAGCGTTCTGCGACTGGCTCAGCAAGAAGACCGGTCGCCTGCACGAGTTGCCCACCGAGGCGGAGTGGGAGTATGCTTGCCGAGCCGGGACGACGACGGCATTCAGTTTTGGTGATGAGCCGCTCAAGATGCATGAATACGGCTGGACGAGCATCAACGCCAAACTGCCTCATGCGGTGGGGACAGCGAGGCCGAACGCCTGGGGCTTATACGACATGCACGGCAACGTCTGGGAGTGGTGCCGGGACCGGTACGGGGCCTATCCGCAGGAAGCAATCGTGGATCCGTTGGCGAATACTCCCGAGAACAGGTATGTGATGCGAGGCGGCTCGTACCTTCGCCCCTCGAAGGATTGTCGCTGCGCCAATCGCAAGTTCGAGTCGCCCGATGCGCATTGCGGCGAAGTGGGCTTTCGCGTCGTGGCGCGCTGACTGTCTTGCCGCTTGCGGCTTAGCGGCGAAACCCGCTAAGCCGCAAGCGGCAAGAACTACTCGTGTCGCAGCGCCTCGATGGGATCGAGACGAGACGCTTTCCACGCGGGATAGAAGCCAAAGAAGACGCCGACGCCCGCCGAAACTCCGAAGGCACCCAGCACGACGCCCGGTTCCACCAGGACAGGCCAGCCCACGAACTGGGCCAGACCGATCGCCCCTCCAATCCCGATCGCCACACCAAGCACGCCGCCGAGCAACGCAAGCGCCATCGCTTCGAGGAGGAACTGCGTCAGTACGTCCAGCGGCGTCGCGCCGACTGCCATTCTTAGACCGATCTCGCGCGTCCGCTCCGTGACCGAGACAAGCATGATGTTCATGATCCCGATGCCGCCGACGAGCAGCGACAGCGAGGCGATCACCGCGACCAGCAGCTTGAGAGTGGCCGTCACAAAGTAGCCCAGTTCCGCCATTTCCTGGACGCTGGCCACGTCGAAATCCTCCTGCCCTTCCTTGAGGCGATGGCTCTGCCGCAGGAGGCGATTGATCTCGTTGATTGCCTGCGTCGTCAGGCTGGCGTCATGGACGGCTGTCAGCAGGGCGTTGATGCGCTCCTCCCCGGCGAGCTTCTTTTGCAGCATGGTAAGTGGCACGAAGATCTCGTCGTCCTGATCGCCGCCAGCCGGGTTGCGGCCCTTGGGACCGAGCAGGCCAACGACGCGCAAATGGGTTCGATCGATGCGGATGGCCTTGCCGACAGGGTCGCCGCCCCCAGGAAAGAGCTTCTGGCGGATGGTCTCGCCGATGACGCAGACGTTGACCGCTCCGCGCTGCTCCTCGGCGTTGAAGAAGCGTCCCCGGACCAGTTCCCATTCGCGGACGCTCTCCATATCGGGCGAGGTGCCGCAGATGACCGTGGACCAGTTGTGCAGGCCGGTCGAGGCCGTGCGCAGGGTCAATTGCACCTCAGCAACGCCGCGAATGAGCGAGCGGAGCTGCTTGCGGATCAGGTCAGCGTCAGAGTTCTTGAGGGGAGCGAGATCGGCGACAGAGCCGGATTGGGTGCGAGCGCCGGCACGGACGAGGATGATATTCTTGCCGACGCTGCCCAGCCGGTCGTCGAGTTTGCTCCGTGCGCCGTCGGCGGCCGCAACCATGGCGATGACGGCGCTGATGCCGATGACGATTCCGAGGCTGGTGAGGACAGTCCGGCCTTTATGGATCAGGAGGGCCGTGAGGGCGACTTCGATGGCGGAAAAGAAACTCATGAAACTATTGTACCGCACACACCGGCCTCGCATCCGCCGCAAAACGCGGGTTATTCGAGGTGGGCGATCGCTTCGCGCAGCACTTCCGCGCTGTGCCGTAAACTTGCTGTTTCGTCAGCGTTCATCGGTAAAGGCAGGCTGCCGCGCACTCCGCCCCCACCGACTTTCATGCGAACCTCTCTTCGTGAGCATCGCAGGCCAGAGGAGACCTTCTTGCCGCATCAGCGGAGCGGCTGCACCTGCATCACAGTCATCTGATACGCTCGCAGGTCGGCACGGTACTGCTTGACGCCGATCAGTTCAACATTGCGATTCTCATACGGTGCCAGCGTGAAGCCGGTCTGAGACACCGCGTAGAGGATCGGCAAGCCCTGGCTGCTCTCAAGCACGAACATCGGACTCACGTCAGCGCTGCGTCCCGCACGGCGAAGCCAGCCAGCCCCGCTGCGAACCCATCCCGCCGGCACACCGGCGGGCGCTCCTGGCGGATTCGCGTCCGTGCGCGGCGGCGACGAAGCCGGCCGGCCCTGAAGCGTGTCTGTGAGATACTGCGCCCGGTTGGACGCCTGCAAGGAGAGGGCATGATCGGTGCTGGCTGCCTCGATTCCCAGTTGGCGATAGAGAGCGATGGCCTCGTTGTACTGACCCGCCTGTTCGGCGAGCTGGGCGCGCTGCCACAGCGGATTCACTCCAGCGGGAGCGGGCGGGCCGCCCTTGGAAGCCGGATCAATGCCGGGAGCGGGCGACGGTCCCGGAGGAGGGAACGGCCCCGGCGCGACCTCGGGATTTCCCACGGGAGGCGGCAC
>JBBRIK010000578.1:0-4740 GCA_038221045.1 Gemmatales bacterium | reverse complement strand
AGCTTGTCGGCGTCGAGGCGATAGAGGGCGGTCGGTTGCCCTTCGGGATGGACCGTCACGAAGGCGACCGTGCCGCCGAGAGCGATGAGCGCCCTCACCTCGCCGCGATAGGTCAGATATTTGTTGTCCATGATCGAGAATCCTTACCCTTCGGCGCGTCTGTCCCCGTTCGCCTCGTCAGTCGGGTTTCGTCTTCCGAATCGTCAGGGTGAGGCGAACTCCCTCCTCGACAACCTTCACGTCGGCCCTCAGCGATTCGACTCCGTTGAGGAAGCGCTCGACGGGCGAACCCTCGACCAACTCCCTCGGAAGCCGGGGCTGACCCAGGGAGCCGTGCCGCTCGTCGAAGACCTCGTCGGTCTTCGACGCATAGCGGGGTGCCGTGCCATCGAGACTGACCGGGACGAAACCCAGGTAGTGATAGACCGTGTCCGCGCGGACGCTTCCCGTTTGCGAACCGAGCACGCCCGTGGAATACAGCGCTTGCCAGAGGGGAGCGTCCCCCAGGGCGCGATCGGTCATCTCGCCGCGGACGATGCGGCGCAGCAATCGGCCCTCGTGTTCGCCCTTGCCGGGGGCCAGGGTGAACGAGGCGCTCACGGGCGCGGTATCGGGCGGTTTGCGTTGGCGTGCCCTCGCCTCGTCGATGAAGTCGTGAAGCATCTTCTCGTCCGTCGTCGCGTAGAAGCCGTTCTCGACCAGGGCATAGTAGGCGGCCGGCTTGAAGATGCGGGGAATTTTTCCTTTCTCGACAAGTTCCGCCAGCGCCCGCAGGACTGCGTCGGTAGGCTGGATGCGGACGATGGGAACGCCCTTGTAAGGCTTCTCAAGGACCTCCCAGGTTACAAGCCCTCTGCGAATCACCTCGAGACGGAACGCGGTCAGGACGGTGGCGAAGGTGAGGGGGTTCTTCAGGTGAAAGCCCAGCGCCAGCGGCCGTTGAAACATCAGACGATACCATTCTTCCTGATCGTCTTTTCCCAGGGTCGCTCGCTCCATCCACCCGACAAGTTGGTCGTAGACCGGGCTGGCACCGACGCGAACCAGCACCCACTCACCCACCGGCTCCAGGAATGCCCCGAGAAGAGGGGGCAGTTTCATCTTGTCCACCAGGGGGGCGACGCCGGGGATCAAGGAAAGGGACTGAAGGCGGTCCTGCGCGGAAGGCGACAGTTTCCACACGAACTGCATGCGCGTCCGGGGCGAGAGGTTGCTGACGTCCATGAGCAAGGCCCCCTCACCAGTCACACGCCGCAGGCCAGCAAGAAGGCCAGGCTGCACGGACGGCAGGAGCAAGGCTTCCAGGGTCAACTGCTCGTCATTGACAGTCAGCCGGACGCCGAGCGGACCCCCGCCGCCATGCCAGGCCGACCGGTAGGCCGCGCGGAACTGGCCATACGCCTCGGCCTCGCTCCCGGTCACCCGCTCCAGGGGCAACTCGAGCAACGGCGTCGCGAAGTGGAGGCTGCCGTACACCTCCGAGAGGGCCAACCGCCGCTCGGCATCCCACGCCGCCGGTTTCCCCTCCGCGACAGGCAGTTCCTTCGGCTTCAGGTGTGCGTTCTCGATCAGGGCGCGGTGACTGGCCGGCAGCTTGCCCGTCTCCCAGGCGGTGAACAACGCCCCCTGCGTCAGCAGCGTGAGGGTCGTCAGGGCCTCGCCCCGGCGCTTCTCCGTGATCTTGCAGGCCGGGCCGTTGACCCGTCGGTGAAACGCATCCGGCAGATGGAGGAACGTCTCCTCCTCCCGGAACGCGGAGCGTAGGTACTGGAATTCGAGGGAGTCGCTCAGTCGCTTGCTCCGTCCCTGGGACGCATCGAGGATGCGCCGCAGACCGGCGAGGGAGTTACAGTAAATAACATGGTCGTCGAAGACCGTCCGGTGCATGCTGATCTCGCGCAACGGCGTGACAAAGTTCTCGATTGTCGCGCCCTGGTAAGTCGTCTTCGATTCCTTCAGGAGAGGGCCGAACTTCTTCCGGACCTCCGCGAGGGATGGCTCGACACCCTGGAGAAAAGCCGTTCGATCCTTGACGTGGAAGAGGACGGCGACGTCGGACCCTTCGCGCACATAAAGGTCGCTGCCGGTCAAGGCAATGCCGCGGATGCCCGGCACCCGTGTCAGGGAAGCAATCTTGAGAGCGAATTGCTGTTCATAGCGGGCACGCAGCCGATAGTCCCGGCTCACGCCCGTCAGGGCATCGCGACCGAGCGGCCCCCATTGATCGACCACTTCCGCCGTCTCGACGAATTTGCGAACGCTGGGGAATGCAATGAAGTAGTTGTCGTGAGGGACGAAGCGGGCGAGCGCGTCGTCGATCCGCTTGCGATCCTTGAGCATTGAGTTCCAGGGATGCGCGGAGGCGTCGATCCCCGGCAGCCGCGCCGGGTCCACCGTCCTCGGCTCGTCTTCCTTCACGACACCGCTCAGGCGCTGCTCGATCGAGGCCTCGGCCACGGTGGCGGAGGAGATGGTCGCGTCGAAGAGATGTTGGTCTGTTCGTCCCTGCTCGTCCTTTCGCTTCCCTCCTTGCGGATCGGGCGGAGTGCGAACGCCATACTTGCGCGCCGTGGCCTCGGTCGCGAAGCGGAAGAAGCCGAAATCCTTTTCGTGATACGTTCCTACCTGAATACCCGGTCCGGGCACGGAGAGGCTAACATCTCCCGCGAAAGTCTCTCGTTGCTCCCGCAAGGAATCGAAATGCTGCACCTGAGCCTCGGCCCAGAGTCCCTCCAGGTCGTCGCGCACGGCGAGCCGGCCCTGCGGAGGCGCGAGTTGGCTCTTGCGGGCACCGGCCTCCTTCGGCACGGGTACTTCCTTCGCTTTTTCCATCGCGAGCGTCACCGGCGCCTCGACCCAGACAATGCGCGGCGTCTCGCCGGGTTTGCGCTTCGTGCGGTCCTCGCGCGGATAGAGCAGGAGGAGCTTTGCCTCGGCCCGGTTCCGGGCCTTGCCGACGAAATCGAGAAAAGGAGCGGGAGGCCGTGGCTCTTTCTCCCTCGAAGTCGGATCGATCCAGCGATGGACTCTCTGCGTGACGCCGTCCTGGGGCACCAGTCGCGGGTCGAGGATGCCCTGGACCGATTTCGGCAACAGGCCGCTGGGCAAGGCCACGGTCATGACAAGGAGTGGCAATCTCAAAAGCACGCCCTTCCGGTCCACTTTCGCGAGCAGTTCGGGCGGCTTCTCGATCCGGGCATGGAAGTAGAGAATCTCGCCGACCTTCTGAACGCGCAGTTCGCGGACCACCGGCGTCTCCGCGCCCTCAAGAGGAGTGGAGAGCAGCCCCCACCCCAAGAGGGCGAGGAAAAGCAGCAGAGGTAGCGAGGGGCGCATCATGCCTGTGTCACCGCGAGCAGTTCGCCATTCCGTGAGTGCTGGTGTCTGATCCGCGTGACGGCGACGAGGCAAACGGCCCGCTCACTCGCTCCACGCGACAGCATGAACTCCTCCAGCACCGGCACCACGATGGCCGCGAAGGCCGAATCCTCCAGCGCCAGGTCGCGCATCACCTCGACGAGATAGCGCTTCGCGCGCCGGGCCGGCAGAGGACGCATGCGAACGCGAATGCCGGACTGCTCTCCCTCTTCTGGCTTCTTGATCGACTCCGCCCGTGCCGGCGGAATCTCGAACAGCACACGCCGGAAGAACGCTCGCATCTCCCCCTGCGTCGCCGGCAACTGCGCGGGACGTGCCGGTGGACCGTCGCCGCGCTGAGGAGCCGCCTGGCCGAGCGCCGTCGAAGGCGCGACGTGCGGCTTCCATCCCGTCGTGATGCCGCGCTCGCGGTAGAGCGACCACAACACGCGGATGACGAAGGCCCGCACCTTGCGGTCGGGACTCTCCGTCAGCCGAAACAGTTCTTCCGGCACCTTCAGATGATCGTGGCGTTGGATCAGTTTCATGCCGAGATCGCGCGTGTCCTCGTCCGGCGACTCGCAGAAACTGTAGACCGCCGCCGGCGTCAGGTTGGCCGGATCGATGCGATAGCGCTTGTGTTCCGGCGCATCGTCGGCGAGCAGCGCCTGGGCCAGGAAAGCTCGGACCTCGCTGAAGAGCGACTCGGCCAGCTTCAAGAGCGCCTTCACCGGCGGCGCCCAGCGCGAGAACTCCCAGCGCGCGATCTTGAGGGCGAACTCCCGCAATGGCTTCCGCGTCTCGTGGAACAACGGCTCGACCCGCTCGAAGGTGAAGAAACTGGCTGGAATCTCCGCGCCGGGATCGACGGGACGATCCGTCTCCTCCATCGCGATGTCGGGATGATGCCGGCGGATGTAGCGGCGCGCGAAACGTCCGAGCGAGACGTCGTCGTTGCCTGGCGCGATGGCCATTTCCCAGAGGCGTTCGCTGCCGGCCAGACTCACGTCCTCTGACTGCGGTTGCGTGGTGCGCGCGCCGCTGAGCATCTGGAGGAAGGCCGTCTCGGAAATGATGCGGATGTTGGCACCGCCCGCGTTCAACTCCTCCGCCTTGACCTGCTTGCTGCCCTTCTTGCCCTGGCCGTAGAGGGGAGAACCCTCATCGCCGATGACGAGATAATGCAGCTTCGCCGACACGGCCGAGAGGTTGGCCCCCTTCGCGCCCTTGACCTTGTCCTCGGCTTCCTTGCGAGTCATCGTCGCGAGTTTGCCGGTGAACAGGAACGTCGCGCCGCCCAGATCGACGCTGGCAGTAGAAGTAGGTGCCGCGAGCCGAGCGGCACCCTCAGACAGTCCGGCTCGGCTCGCCGGACCTACTGGT
>JBBRIK010000577.1:0-4747 GCA_038221045.1 Gemmatales bacterium | reverse complement strand
GCCGGCCGCCGTCGAGACGACGGGAAGCCCTGCTGCCATCGCTTCGATGACCGTCAGCGGAATGCCTTCGTTGATGCTCGATAGCAGGAAGACGTCCGCCGCTTGCAGCAGCCGGCCGACGTCGCTCCGCAGTCCCAGCAGCCGGACACGTTCACCCAGATCGAGACGCTGAACGCTGTCGCGAATCGCCTCCTCCTCCGGCCCCTCACCGACGAGGATCAGGCAGAAGCGAGGATGCGAGAGCAGGTGCAGCGCGCGGAGGGCCGTCTGATGATCCTTGATCGGCACCAGCCGGGCTACCTGCATGATGACGAAAGCGTCTTCCGCGACATTCCACTCGCGGCGAAGAGAGGCACGGTCGGCATGAGAGTGCCGATAGGGAGAGAGATCGACGCCGTTGTAGATGAGGCCGACGCAGCGGGCCGGAATGCCTTCGTTGACAATCAGGGCCTGACGCACGACCTCGCCGACGCCAACGACGCGGTCGCGTTTTTGCAGCAGGAGGCGATTAGCAAGGATGCGTTTCGGCCTGGGATAATCGGGTACCCAGCGGCCATGTTCGGTGAACAGGATGGCGGGCCTCCAGCACAGCAACCGGGCTGTCAGGGCGTAGAAGAACGGCGTGTATTGATGCGCGTGAACGAGCGTCGTTCGCGTCCGGCTCAGGAGAGGTGCGAGTCGCCACGGTAAACGCCAGTCGAGGCCGGGCCTTCGGCTGAGGACCTCGACGGCAAAGCCCTCCGTGCGCAGCTCTTCGCCGAGGGAGCCAAGTTCGTCGAGACAGACGAAATGGAACTGGAAGCGCTCGCGCATCTGCCGCGCCAGACGGGCGACGAGGACTTCCGCGCCACCGACGCGAAGGCCATGCAATAAATGGCAGATGATGGGACGCGAGTGAGCCATGCTGCTTCCAATCCGCCGCTGCCGAACCCGGCGAGCGGGGTCAGTAATGACCCCGGTTTGACGATCTACCAGGGCCATGACTGGCCCCGCTCGCCGGGCGAATAACCCTGGCCCAATCTATCCCCGCAGCACCCAGCGAGCCATTTCGCCAAGGCGAGCGCCCTTGCCCTGCATCAGGATGCCGACGCGGAATATGCGGCCCGCGACGAAGACGCAGATTACCGTCGTCACCACCACAATCGCGCCGCCGACGACAGGCTGCCACCACGGAATGCCGGGCGGCACCGACATGCGGGCGATCATCAGCGTCGGCGTCGCGAAGGGGAAGAACGAGAGATTCGTCGCCACGGGACCATTCGGCTCGCTCAACACACTCGTTATCACGAACATCGGCAGACAGGCCAGCAGCATGATCGGCGCCAGCAGGTTCTGCGTCTCCTTCATGTCGGTGCAGGCCGCCCCGACGGCGATAAAGAGCGAGCCGTACATGAGGGCTGCCAGAGCCTGAAAGATGAGAAACGTCACCAGAAGTCCCGGCGACACATACTCGCTGACCTCGTAGCGATGCGCGGCCCACAGCGCACCACAGAGGTAGACGGAGACAATGGTCAGCGACACGCCGGTCATGCCGATCAGTTTGCCCATCATCAGTTGAAACGGGCTGACCGAGCCAAGCAGCACCTCCGCGATGCGCTGCATCTTCTCCTCGACGACGCCCTGCATCAACGGCGTCGCCCCCATCAGGATGACCATGAACATGAGCAGCGCCAGAATGAACGGCACCAGAAAGGGAGCGATGCGATTCTGCTCGCTGGCGTCCTTGATCACGCCGGTCTTCGGGTCTTTCTGCGTCAGCCCCTTGTTCACAAAGGGGACGGGAGCGGTTGCCTTCGTGAGTTCGTTAGCGAGACGGCCCATCCGGGCAGCGCGTGCCTGGAGGGCCGTCTGGTTGATGATGTTCCCGGCCAGGTTCGCGAAATCAGTGAACGTCGGCCGATTCGACTGATAGCGGACCGCCGCGCGTTCATTCTCGGCCGGCGGCTTCCCTGTCTTCGGATCGACCGAGGCGGGCGCTGCCGTCAGCGCCTCGGGTCCAATCTCAAGGAAGCCGAACAACTCGCCCTGGCGAACCTGCTCGGAGAGTTGCCAGCGCTGCTCGTCTTCTTCCTCAGGGGGGATCGGCACTAGCTCAAAACGCGACCGAACCTGCTTGCCCGTCTCGGGATTATTCACATTCTCGTTGTACTGCTCGATCGCCTTGTCCAATGCGGACCAAACGGCCTGTCCCGCCGTGCGATCGACGACGGCGAATTTCTTGTCCTTGACGTCTCGCACGTCCTTGAAAATCGTTTGCAGGATGAGACTCCCGCCCATCATCAACGGCATCAGCAGCAGGCCGATGACGAACGCCTTGGTCCGCACGGCGGCGGTGTACTCGCGGGTAGCGATGACGAACATCTTACGCATGGCCGTTCTCCGAAGCGGGGGCGGCGATGCGGACGAAGATGTCGTGCAGCGTCGGTCGGGCCAACTCGAAGTGACGCACCGGCCCGCGCTGCATCAACTGCGCCAGCAGCCCTTGCGGATCGCAGCCGCGTTCGAGACGCAGTTCCTGCCAGCGGCCAAGGTCGTTCACTTTCAGCACTCCCGGAAGATCATCGAGCGGCGGCCGGCCTTCGATCAGGACGCGAGCCGTATCGCTGCCGTAGGCATCCTGAATCGATTCGAGGGTGCCGTCGAGGACCTTCTTGCCCTGGTAAATCATGAAGACAAAATCGCACATCTTCTCGGCCACGGCAATGTCATGGGTCGAGAAGATCACCGTCGCGCCCTGCTTGCGCAGATCGAGAATCGCCTCGCGCAGCACTTCCATGTTGACGGGATCGAGGCCGCTGAAAGGTTCGTCGAGCAGCACCAGTTCGGGACGGCCAATGACGGTCGCTATGAATTGCACCTTCTGGGCCATGCCCTTCGAGAGGGTCTGCACCTTCTTGTTCGCCCACTCGCTCAGGCCCATGCGTTCGAGCCAGGAGGCGATATCGTCCTTGCAGTCGCGCCGGCCCTTCAGTTCGGCGTAGAAACGAAGGATATCGCGGACCTTCATCGTCTTGTACAGCCCGCGTTCCTCGGGCAGATAGCCGACGTGATCGTTGGCGGCGGTGAAGACCTTCTCGCCCAGGACGCGGATGCTGCCGCGATCGGGATGGAGGATACGCATAATCATGCGCAGGGTCGTCGTCTTGCCGGACCCATTGGGACCAATGAAGCCGTAGACGGTGTCGCGCGGGACGGTCAGGCTGAGGTCATCGACGGCAACGTGCTGGCCGAAGGTTTTGGTAACGTGTTCGATTTCGACCGCGTTCATACACCCCTTCCTCGTTCCCACGCTCTGCGTGGGAACGTGCTCTTCGACGCTCTGCGTCGTCTTACGAACCACCGCGACGCAGAGCGTCGAAGAGGGCGTTCCCACGCAGAGCGTGGGAACGAGGATTAGGCGATAAGGATCACATGCACCTCGCCGGGTCCGTGGACCCCCGTCACCAGCTTCAATTCGATGTCGCCGGTCTTGCTCGGCCCGGTGATCAGCGTCAGACACGAGGGCATCTCGCGCCCCGCCGGGAACAGGTCGAACAGGTCGGCGACTAGCTGCGACCGCTCCGCGACAGCGACGTGCATCGGCGGCAACAGGCTCTCCGAGCGTGGAGCCGCGCTCGTCTCGACGACGAGCGATCCTGTCTCCGCGATCAAATGGACGACCCCCGTGATGCCAACGTCGGCGGCGAAGAAGACGTTTCGCGCCGTCTCCGACTTCAGGTCCACCACCCGCGTTACTTCCAACCCATCGGCGGCCAGGAGCGGGGCTAACCTCAGACGATCGAGCGCGGGACTGCTGCCGAGAAGAACGCGCTTCACTCCGGCGGCTTTCAGCAGATCGAGCAGTTCCAATCTCGCCGTAGGCTCATCGGAGACGATATGACACTTGCCTCCCGCCGCCTCGAATTCCTGGCGGAATCGCGCAACCGCATCGTCTCCTGCGCCCTGGTAGCCAAGCGTTCCTCGTTCCGGCAGAGGAGACACTACGCCGGCCCGGTTACCGTCCTTCACCGCCTGACGGACGCGAGCGAGAAACGCCTCGCGGGTGTCCTCGCTCATGACGCGGCTCCCTCCTGGCGCAGCCGTTCGCGTATCTCCATCAGGATTCGGCCGAGCATGTTCTTGCCGCTGCCGTCGCCGCCATCCCCCCAGTAGCAGTCGTTCTCCGTATGCTCGACGAGAGTGGCATCACCGGTCGAGAGGAGCAGCTCGCGCAACTCGGAATGCTGCGTGAATTTAGCGTAGACGGCTTCGCGCATGAGGTCGTCCTTCGCCGACTCCCAGTCGGGCCGCAGAGGATGTTTGCGCGAGCGCCCCAGGTTGGCGGCCTCGGACGGCGTTTTCGCGTGGCCGATCTCATCCTCGCGCGGCGTGCCGGCGTACTTCTGGGCCTGGAAATAGTGCTCGCTGGTCGGCCAGGTCCTGCCCTTGAGGAAGATGCGATAGCGAGCGAAATTCGAGAACTCGCCGAAGGGTTCGTTCAGATGGTAGAAGTTGATAACGGTCATGGGCCGATCTCCGTTGTGAGGAGGCGACGCGATTGCGCCTGTTCCAGTCCGCGTTTCGCCTCGGCATTTTCGGGTGCCACGTTGACGGCGTCCTCGAAGTAGGAACGGGCCTCGTCCCAGTGTTCTTGCAGCAGACAGCGCTGTCCCTCGGCCAGCAGTTCGGCCAGCGACATCGGTTTGACACCCAGCACGTCAGTGTCCTCGCTCGACTCCTTCGGCCAGTTCAGCCACCAGAAGAAGAC
>JBBRIK010000576.1:0-4755 GCA_038221045.1 Gemmatales bacterium | reverse complement strand
CCACTCCCCCCCGGCCAAGAAGTCGGTACGCGGGGCATCGAGGTGGGCTGGCAGACCCGTCTGGGGAAAGTCGCCATCAGCCAGCCACGGAAGGATGGTCAGGGGCGCGTCCTGACGGACGAGACCGGCCGCATCCTTTGGACCGACGATGATGACGTAGTGCAGGGCGTCGTTTTGCTCCGCAAAAACGAGGATTCGTTGCCGGCACTCCGCGACGTGGAGGCCAAGGTCAAGGAGATGAACGAGGACACGGGGCGAATGCTGCCCGGCGCCAAGATCGAACCCTACTACGACCGGACGGACCTGATCGGCATCACCACGGAGACAGTGCGGGAGAACCTGATCCTGGGCATGGTGCTCGTAACCCTGATCCTTATCATGTTCCTGAGCAACGTGCGCAGCGCCTTGATCGTGGCGATCAACATTCCGCTGGCCCTCCTGTTCGCCTTTTCGGTCCTGTTCTTCCGCGGCAAGACCGCCAACCTGCTATCCATCGGTGCGGTGGACTTCGGCATCATTGTCGATTCGTCCGTCATCATGGTGGAGAACATTTACCGCCATCTCAGCTCCGGCGAAGACACGGGATTGCCGCTCAAGACCCGGATTCTCCGGGCGGCCCGGGAAGTGGAACGGCCGTTGTTCTTTTCCACTCTCATCATGGTGTGTGCCTTCATCCCCTTGTTCACCATGCAAGGTCCCGAGGGCCAGATTTTTGGGCCGATGGCCGAAACTTACGCCTTCGCCTTGGGTGGGGCGCTGCTGTTGGCCGTCCTGGTCTGCCCGGTCCTCTGCCTCCTTTTTTTTCGCAACCTCAAGCCCGCCCCGGACAACATCCTGGTCCGCTTCCTCAAGAAGCGCTACTTGCGGCAGCTTCAAATCTGTCTGAATCATCGGTGGGCGACCATCGTTGTCTTCAGCTCCCTGATTGTCGTCACGCTGGGTTTTGTGATGCCGCGGTTGGGTCGAGAGTTTATGCCCGAACTGGAGGAAGGAAACCTCTGGATTCGGGCGACGTTCCCCAACAACATTTCGCTGGAAGAAGTTTCCGAACGGGCCCGCCAGTCGCGGGCCATCATGCGGTCGTACCCGGAGCTCGAATCGGTGGTGTCCCAGATCGGGCGGCCCGACGATGGTACCGACCCGTGCAGTTTCTACAACAATGAGTTCTTTGTCCCGCTTCGGCCCCAGAAAGATTGGCCGGCGGTGAAGGACGAAACGGGCTGGGCCTCCCTCTTCCACTCAAAGCGACCTCGGATCAAACAAGAGCTGATCCAGGAGATGAATGCCGAGTTGAGCCGGACGCTCATCGGCGTGGACTGGAACTTCTCCCAGAATATCCGCGACAACGTCATGGAGGTAATGTCCGGCATCAAGGGGGAGAACTGTGTCAAAATCTTCGGACCCGACCTGGACCGGCTGGAGGAGCGGGCCGAGCAGGTCCGGATAGCCCTGTCCGAAGTACGCGGCATGAAGGACGTGGGGGTCTTCCGCGTCAAGGGCCAGCCGAGCTTGGAGTTCCCGGTTGACCGGGAGAAGTGCAAGACCTGGGGAGTCAATGTGGCCGACGTTCAGAACGTCGTGCAGACCGCCGTCGGCGGCAAGCCATTCTCGCAGATGATCGAGGGAGAACGGAGTTTCGACATTACGCTGCGCTGGCCGGAGAGGCTCCGCAATAACGAGAGCGCTATCCTCGACATCCCCGTCGATGTGGTCAACAACACGGTGACGCCCGGATCAGTGGCCGGGGTCCAGCCGACCAAGCTGACAGGGGGTAGCAGCGGCCTGTCCGACATCGGGACGAGCCTGGCCATGCCGGCCTTGACAGGCAATCTTTTCAACGCGACCCACAACAACATGAGCAACCTGCCGCAGCGGACCCTGGGCGACCTGGTCACGCCGCTGTCGAAGGATGGGCGGCTCGACCCCAAGTCGTCGTTTGTGCGTTCCGGGGCCGCGATCATCTACCGCGAGCAGGGCAAGCGCATGATCGCGGTCAAGTTCAGTGTGCGGGGCCGCGACCTGGCGGGTGCGGTGGAGGAGGCTCAGCAGAAGACTGCCGGCTTGTTTACCGCACCATACCGCGCGGAATGGGGGGGCGAGTTCCAGGAAATGAAGGAGGCAGAACACCGCTTGCTGTTCATCGTCCCCCTGTCACTGGGGCTGATCTTCATCCTGCTGTACATGGCGTTCCATTCGCTACTCGACGCCTTTCTGGTCTTGTCCAACGTAGCCGACCTGTCCGTGGGCGGCATCTGGGCCTTGTGGCTGACGGGAACCAACTTCAGCGTTTCGGCGGCCGTGGGCTTCGTCTCCATCTTCGGCGTGGCCATCATGGATGGCATGTTGCTGGTCGCCTATTTCAACCAACTGCGTTCGCAGGGTGTACCCCTGCGCGAAGCGATCATCGAGGGCACGAGCAAGCGGGTTCGGCCCGTCATGATGACGGCCTTGACAGCCATCCTCGGCTTGCTGCCGGCGGCGCTATCCACGCGGATCGGCGCCCAGACGCAACAACCCTTGGCCATCGTCGTGGTCGGCGGCATGGTGACGACGTTGTTCCTGACCCGTTACTTGATGCCTGTGCTGTACAGCTTCTACGGCCATCGTGACCCCGCCGCGCAGGCGAGCAGCCTGGCCCATTGACAGAGCGCAAAGAACACAGCGGCGGTTGAATAGGAGATGGAGGGGTGGATGGCGAGGCAACCTTTTCCGACCGACTTGACCGACAATCAATGGCAGCAAGTGGCAGAGTTGCTTTCTGCCAGAGCCGCGCTGGGACGCCCACGGAAACTGGCCCTGCGGGAAGTCGTTAACGCCATCCTCTTTCTTCTCCATTTTGACTGTGGTTGGCGGGGACTGCCAGCGCCCTTTCCGAACCGTTCTTCCGTCCGCACCTACTACGACCGCTGGCGACAAGACGGGAGCTGGACAAGCATTTGCAAGGTTGTCGGGATTCGTATCAACTCAAGCGTTCGCCTTGGGAGGAAAAGCCGCAAGAAAAACCTGCCCTAACCAGCGATGCGGAATCTACTTGCCCACATTACGCACAATGTACAAATGAGCAAAATTCTAACTCATTGCACTGCAAGGAGATGTAGCTCTATAAGTGTTCAAGTTTCCATTACTTAACTCTTTTGTCCACTACTTTTCCCTCACTGTAACCAGTTTATCCGCAATAGGTTACTCGCCTTACGCGGAAGGTGGGTACTTGAGCGATTTATCAAACAATTCTGCCGGGCCGATACAATCTGCAAGGACAGCAGACTTTACCTTTCTCGCTACGGATACCTATGTCAAGGAGGTCCAGGCATGACTCGGCAAGGAGCCGTTCTGGCCGTTTACGCAGCGCTGGCCATCTGGGGAAGCTACGGACAGGGGATAGCTCAAGAGCCCGCGGCAGACGCAAACCCGCTTTTGCCCGTCCCAGGTGGTGCTGCTAAGCTGCCGCCTTGGCCAGGTGCTTCCCCAATGACCTGCCCTCTCCAGGATCGCAATGAGTCTTTGCTTTGCGGCCATCCGTTGCTTGATCCGCCGCTAGCGCAACCAGGCTGGTTTGCTGCCCTGGAGGTCGATGTCCTCGGGCCAGCGATCAAGCAGCGCGTGATCGGCCAAGTACCGCTCGGCAGTGTCGCGACGGATGTTGCGCTGCCCACCGCGACTCTCGGCTGGACCGGGGCGCCGCGGATCGAGGTCGGCTATCGGCTCCCCGCGGCCGTGGGTGAACTGGCGGTCTCATACCGGCTGCTGGCAACTGAGGGGACGGGAAACATAACCGGCTTCGACGCAGCAGGGGACGGAGCCCTCAAGAGCCGCCTCGACGCCAACGTGATCTTTCTCGACTACAGCAGCCGCGAGTTCTCCTTGTGGCCTGGGGCGGACATGAAAGCCCATGTCGGCGTCTGCTTGCCGAGCATCTTCTTCGATTCGCAGGCCGTGGGTGCTCTGCGCGAGGAGCGGTTCATCAACTACTACTTCGGCGCTGGCCCCCACCTCGGCTTCGACTTCTGGCAACAACTACCTGTCGCCGGACTGGACCTGTACACCCGACTGGAAGGCACCGATACGGTGGGTCACGTCCAGCAACGATTTGAAGAATCACTGGCATCCGTTGGTAGCGGTTCGAGCTTCATCAAGAGAGTGCGGGAAGTCCCCATGCTTCATCTTGACGTGGGAGTAAGCTATACGGCTCCGGGGCCGGGAAAGCAGCTGCGGTTCCTTGCCGGCTACACCATCGAGCGCTGGTGGTATTTGGCCCAGACGTACAACATCGACAACCCGTCGCGGGGTGAGTTGACGGTACAGGGAATCTTCCTCCGGGCGGAATGGGGCTTTTGACCTTCAGGAATCGGGTAAGTGCCGTGGCGCATTCTGACCTAGGGCGTGATCGATCAGAGCAAATTCGAGGGACGCAGATGTCTTGCTCATCCAACAAACGGCTTCTCTTTGCATTTGTGTTTCTCCTGGCCAGCGGCTGCCTTCATCCGGTGGCCGAGCGAACCGATCAAGCCGTTTGCAATCTGGCTTCCCAGCCAATCGACTTGGAGCCGGTCGCAACGCGTTCCCAGGCGGAGCCTTCCAGGGAAATCGGCGCGACCGTCGAGTCGACCGTCGGCCGGCTGAAGGATGCGGGCGCCGTGAAGCTCGTGAGCTATCAGGAGCCAACAGCCCGCGAGAAATCCGCCGAGAAACTACCCACGCCGCAGCAACTATCCCGACGCATCGCAGTGCCGCCTGAGTTGCCAGGTGCTGGTGCGC
>JBBRIK010000575.1:0-4761 GCA_038221045.1 Gemmatales bacterium | reverse complement strand
GGGCAGTGCAGGTGCCGAGCATTAAGGCAGATATTGAGACTTGGCCGCCTCTGATAGCGGCGCAGAGGACAGGAACAAGGCGGTCAGCAACGGAGCGGTCGGAGACACAGGCTGTCGTAGAGCATAGAGTTGACAACTACGCCGGCAACGCCTCGTCAGACGCGCACCCACCACTCATTCCACTCCCTGAATCACTCCGCGATGGACCGCGCCGTTGCGGATGATGTAGAAACGCAGCGGCGAGAAGCTCGCCAGGTCGGGGTGCGAGAGGACGAAGGCGATGTTGTCCATCGTCAGCATCTCCCACTGATGCAGGCCGACAAGAATGTCGCCGCGCTGCAAGCCCGCTTTCGCCGCCGGACTCTCGTTGCGGACGTCCTCGATCGACAGCCCGCCGTTGAGCTGCTTGTTGCTCTTGTTGACCGCCTCGCCGTTGACGCGCTCCAGCTTCAGCCCCAGACGCTTCCAGACCTGGTCGCCGGTCGCCGGGTTGGCCCGATGAGCCGGATCGAGCGTCAACTTCACCTGTTGCGTCAGACCGTTGCGGCGAATCTCGAACGAGACCGGCTCGGCCGGCGTGCGCTCGGTCAGAGAACGCTCCAGATCGAGCCGGCAGCAGACGTCCTGGCCGGCAACCTTGACGATCACGTCACCGTGCTTCAAGCCCGCCTGCGTGGCCGGGCCGCTCGGATCGGTACTATCGACGAGCAACTCGCGATCCGGGGCTTTCGTCTCGTGCGGCGTGACGCGATCGCGCGTCACCAGGCCCAGGGCAGGCCCACCCCGGCGCACGCTGCTGATGAGGTCGGCCGCCACGCGAATCATGTTATCGACCGGAATCGCGAAGCCGATGCCCTGGGCGCCGGCGCGGATGGCCACGTTGACGCCGATCAGCTCGCCGTAAATGTTCAACAGCGGGCCGCCCGAGTTGCCGGGATTGATGGCCGCATCGGTCTGGATCAGGCTCTTGTAGGCGATGTCTTTGTTGAGCGTCACGTCGCGGTTGATGGCGCTGACGACGCCGACGCTGACGGTGTGGTCGTAACCGTAGGCGTTGCCGATGGCGACCACCGTCTCGCCGA
Source organism: Gemmatales bacterium (assembly GCA_038221045.1). Lineage (GTDB taxonomy): Bacteria > Planctomycetota > Planctomycetia > Gemmatales > Gemmataceae > JBBRIK01. The sequence goes on along the minus strand of JBBRIK010000575.1, from coordinate 3,679 downwards.
CCATCAGATCGCTGGCCGTGCCCAGCGGGATCACCGGCAGCGGATGATTGACCTCGATCTTGAGCAGGGCCAGGTCGGTCTCGGCGTCCCGAGCGACGATACGGGCCGGCGTCACCGTGCCGTCAACGAGGCGGACGCGGATCGAGTTGACCTCCTCGACGACATGGTGATTGGTCACGATGTAGCCGCGGGCATCGACGATGATACCGGTCCCCATGCCGTTGATGCGATTCTGGGCCGGCACCTGGGCGAACAGTTCCTCGCTGCTGTTAGCGCGGACAGAGCGTTCGCTGTGGATGTTGACGACGCTGCCCTTGACGCGCTTGACGAGATCGACGACCGGCGTGTAGCGAGGATTGAAGGAGACGGCGCGAGTGGGCGCAGCCGGATTCGGAGCCGGCTCGGCCGCGAACAGGGCGGAGAATCCCAGTGACGCGGAAAGAGCGAGGCTCGCGGTGAGCAGATGCTTGGCACTCATGTACGTACTTGTAGTCGTATAGGGGTCGCGGAACTCGTGATCGAGGCCGCCGCATCAGGGTGTTCTGTGTCTGATTTTTCATTCGACTATCTGCGCATCCTCCCTCCACGACCGTTCGCCAGGGTGCCTCTCTTTCCAGACCGCCGGGTTCCGGCAGCGCCAGGTGTACGGAAGACGCCGGTTGCGCCGGGCGTGCGGGGGACAGATTTGCTAAAGTGATAGGACGTGCGGCCAGTAGGTGCCGCGAGCCGAGCGGCACCTGTACTGCGATGCGGCGCGCCGGAGTTGCCGAGAAGGGCGCACAGGGAGCGGCATCGCAGTATGGGTCCGGCTCGGCTCGCCGTACCTACCCAGGACGATGCGACGCGGAAGGTAGGTGCCGCGAGCCGAGCGGCACCGCGGAACAGGTCGAGAAGACTCGCCGGAGTCCTCGAAAGCGGCGCACAGGGAGCGGCATCGCAGTATGGGTCCGGCTCGGCTCGCCGGACCTACCCAGGAGGCAAGCATGAGTAATCAGTCGCGGCGAGAACGAATCGAGTCGATGTTGCGCGAGACGCCCGAGGACGATGGCTTTCTGCGCTACGGCCTGGCGATGGAGTACAAGGCCGAAGGCGATCTCGATAAGGCTGTGGGGTGCTTCCGCGACCTGCTCCAGGCAACGCCGGATTATGTGGCCGGCTACTTGCAGTTGGGCCAGTTGCTCAATCAACTGGAGCGCGAGGACGAGGCGAAGGTCGTTTACCGCGAGGGGATCGCCGTCGCTCAGGGCAAGGGCGACACCCACGCCGCGGGTGAGATGAGCGGGTTCCTGGCAATGCTCGATTGACCGGCCCGGAGTACCCTCTCCCATGAATCCCTCGCCTCACGATCATCCCGGTCCCGCGCAACTCGCCGCCTATCGCGCGGGCCTCCTCGACGCGACCGAACACACCGCCATCGAGCGGCACCTGGCGGCTTGCGCCCCCTGCCGGGAGCTGGCTCGATTCTCTTCCGGCTTCTCCGGGATGACGCACACCATCGCCGCCCAGCGCGGCGACACCACGGACTACACCAACCCGGACGAGCCCCCGGTGGCGTTTCCGATTCCGTCGGTGCCGCACGAGCTGATCGGACATCCTCGTTACGAGGTCCTTGGCCTGCTGGGCGCGGGCGGAATGGGGGTGGTCTTCAAGGCGCGTCATCTGCTCATGGATCGAATCGTGGCGCTGAAGGTGATTCACCGTCACCTGACCAGCAAACAGTCGCTCGTCGAGCGCTTCCGGCAGGAGGTCCAGGCGGCGGCCCGGCTGTCGCATCCGAACATCGTGACGGCGTATGACGCCGAGCAGGTCGAGAACCTGCACCTGCTCGTCATGGAGTATGCCGAGGGACGCACGCTCGACCGCCTCGTCGCCGAGCGTGGGCCGCTGCCGCCGGAGCAGGTGCGCGACTACATGCGGCAGGCGGCCCTGGGCTTGCAGCACGCTTTCGAGAAGCGCCTCGTTCATCGCGATATCAAGCCGCACAATCTGCTGCTGACGCCGGATGGCGTCGTCAAGATTCTCGACTTCGGACTGGCCCGTCTGAGCCGCGAGGAGGATGACGGCCGGCTGACGCCCGCCGAGGGGACGCTGGGGACGGTCGATTACATGGCGCCCGAACAGGCCCGGTCGCCGGGACAGGCCGACATCCGGGCCGACATTTACAGTCTGGGCTGCACCGCCTATCACCTGCTCGCGGGTTCGTCTCCGTTCGCGGGCCGAACGACTGCCGAGAAACTCCTCGCCCATCAGGAAGGCGGCGCGATTCCACTCCGTCAGGTTCGCCAGGAAGTGCCGGCCGAACTGTCGGCTGTCGTCGAGACGATGATGGCCCGCGATCCGTCCCGGCGCTATCAGACGCCTGCCGAGGCGGAGCAGGCGCTGGCCGGGCTGGCCCCGCGACGTGCGACCCGGCGTCGCGTCCTGACGGCCCTTCTGGCCGGCGCGGGCGTGGGCTTGCCTCTACTGGGCTGGGGCCTGTGGCGGCACGGGAAAGAGCAAAAGCCGGACCTGGACGAGGTGCGCCGTCTTGGAGAGGCGAAAAGCGGGACGTGGGAGCGGGTGGCCATCGCTCCGACCTGCGATCGGGCGCTGGCTGCATACGCGGATGGGACCGTTGCGCTCTGGGACCTGGCGGAAGGCCGGGAGGTGAGCCGCTGGAAAGAACACGATGGCCAGGTTATGTCGGTCGGCCTATCGTGGGATGGAAAGTGGGGAATGTCCGGGGCACGCGACGCGGTTGTCTGTTACTGGAACCTGGAGGAAAGAAAACTGGTTCGCAAGCTCGAAGGCCACACGAGTTGGGTGCGTGGCGTGGCATTTGCGCCGGACTGTACCCACGCCTTGACCGGCGGCAACGACGCCATCCCTCTTTACTGGGACCTGGAGAGTGGAGAAATACTCAAGCGTCTCACCGGACACCGCACTGTGGTGGGCTGCGTGGCCGTCGCCGGATCGGGCCGGTTCGGCGTCTCGGCCGGCTGGGACCTGACGGCCCGGGTCTGGGATTTGTTCGATGGCAAGGAAGTGCATTTTTGCGAGGGCCACCTCAACCCGATTGTGAGCGCGGCTTTCAGCGGCGACGGCAGGTACGTTGTGACCGGCGCCGGTGACAAGACGGCCCGGCTCTGGAGCATGGAGACGGGACGCGAGGTCCGCCGTTTTGAAGGCCACGACGGAACCATCTCCTGCGTCTGCTTCAGCCACGAGGGCCGGCTGCTCACCAGCGGCAGCGATCAGACCGTTCGGCTCTGGGACGTGGCAACAGGCGATCAGTTGCACTGTTTTCACGGCCACCTCGACGACATCTGGGGGCTGGCCATCACGCCGGATCGCACGCAAGCCATCTCCGGCAGCAAGGACGGGACCTTGCGCTACTGGCGGCTGCCGGCTCGCAAGAAGAAGTGACCTCCCCTATTCCATCGTTCGTCTCAGGGAGAGTGCCATGTCCACGTTGATGAGCCCGTTCAACCTGCACGGCTGGATCGAGGAGAATCGCCCGCTGCTGAAGCCGCCGGTCGGCAACAAGATGATCTACAACGGCGGCTTCATGATCATGATTGTCGGCGGCCCCAACCAGCGCGCCGACTTCCACGTCAATCCCGGCGAGGAACTCTATTACCAGATCGAGGGCGACATCGTCCTGCGCGTGCTGGAGGATGGCCGGCGTCGAGACGTCCCG
>JBBRIK010000574.1:0-4763 GCA_038221045.1 Gemmatales bacterium | reverse complement strand
GAAGGAGCATCATCGGCACCCAGAATCAAATCGACGGCTGGCATAATTAACAATATGCTGCAGCAGCTGCGCAAAAAACAGGTCAGTAGGGGCTGAAAAAACAAGACCGAAAGCAAAAGAGGGGTTCACCGATTGTTTACTCAAAACTGATCGTAAGTCCTTGAAACAGAGACACGAAGGGCGAGCGGCTTGTCGGGATTAGCGAGGAGTGTCCTAATTAGTGTCGCTCAAAGGCTACCCAGAACCCGAATTCTGGCGAATTCGGCTACAAGTAGCGCTGTAATGCTAAGAAGAGAGTGGGCAACGCCCTTCAGTCGATGATGCTCAGTTCCCGCAGTGCTCAGGCCAAATCCTCATCAGGCGGTCCGTAGAAGAACTGGCGTCCCCGCTCGTGCCGCCGATCGAATTCCAACCGGTTGCCGCGGTATATCTCCGCCATGTCGTCGGCCGCATAGCGGAGGAGCAGGTCCAGAGTGTGCCGGTCCATCGGATCGTTTCGGTCATCTTCGTCAGACCCCTCCTCCACTTCCTGATTACCCTGGCCGGCTGCGATCAGCGTCCACTCAATCGCGTGGGCGATGACGAACCAGACGGCGTCGGGGGACAGGACGCTGGCATCGCGGACGGCCAGATACGTCTTCATCCGTTCCTCATCGGGCGTCCTGTCCGTAAGACGCTCGACGAGTTCCTTCCACGACGCTTCCCCAGAGAAGGCTTTCGCAATCTCCTTCAGCCGGGCATCGACGACGTGATGGGGATCGAGAACGGCAAAGCCCAACGGGACGGTTGACCCGGCTCGAGGTGGAGCTGTCGGGAGTAGGCTTCGTGGTACGCCCGCTCTCCTGGCCTGCCAATCGATGCCCTTGCTGATGCAGCAGTGCTTATACTTCCGGCCACTGCCGCATGGGCAGGGTTCGTTCCGCGAGATCTTTTTCCTGGCCATCATTGCCTTTCTGACGACTGCCCCTCGACTCTTGTCAGTACCTCGGGCGGCGACGTTTCCTTGCCAAGAAGACGTCAAGGTCCGTCTCCAGTGACAGCAAGAACCGCCAGAAGCTGCCGCCCCGGTCGCAGAGGGTCTGGCCGAGGCTCAGCAACACCATGTAGTCTTTGATGCCATCCTCGCTTAACATTACAGCGCTACTCGTAGCCGAATTCGCCAGAATTCGGGTTCTTGGTGGCTTTTCAGCGACCCGAATTCTGGCGAATTCGGCTACGCTCCAGGCAATCCAGCGCTGTAATGTTAAGGCGGGGAAGAAAAAGGTGGCAGGAACCGATGAGCGGAAAAACGCGACAAGCAGGAGAGGGGAATGAATCGGCTTGTCGCGTTTTCCGCTCAAGATGGGCAAGAACCCATCGACCTTCTGCGTCTATCAGGTCGGCAAGTGACAGCGCGCACCCTGGACGGAAATGCGCACCAGGGTGTGTGTGGCGCACGCGCAATGCAACGAAAGGTTTCCTCCACAATTGTACTGTACTGATGGCCATAGGCCAAGAGGAGTCCTCTGAGACTCCCCTGGCACAAGCCTCACGAGCCGCGACCGCAAGGGAGCGGTTGGAAGAAGCCGCTCCCTTGCAGTCGCGGCTTGCAAGGCAGTCGTGGCTCGGGGGCAAGCGCCGCTCGGTGAAGTTTCACGGAACCAGCCGACCCATGCGACGCAGCAGGATCTTCATGTCCTCCAGCACGTCCTTCTTCTTCTCGGGACTTCGCGTCGGCAGCAGAAACGCCGGGTGATAGGTACACAGGACCGGGATGCCTCGATAGTCGTGGAATCGTCCGCGCAACTTGCCGATCGTCTGCGTTGTGCCGAGCAGGTTCTGCGCCGCGCAGCTGCCCATCGCCACCAGATACTTCGGCTTCACCAGTTCCAGTTGACGCTCGAGGAACTCGCGACAGTTGTTCGCCTCGCTCGCCCACGGCTGACGATTGCCCGGCGGACGGCACTTGAGGATGTTGCAGATGTAGGCGTCCTCACGGCGTATCCGCGTCGCGGCCAGGATGTCGTTGAGGATCTGGCCCGCCGCCCCGACGAACGGCCTGCCCTGATAGTCCTCGTCCGCGCCGGGGGCCTCGGCGACGAAACAGATCTCGGCGTCGAGCGGCCCCTCGCCGAAAACGGTCTGCGTCCGCGAACTCGCCAGTTGACTGCACTTGACGCACGACGATACCCGCAGGGCCAGCGCCGATAGTTCCTGTTCGCGCTCCTGGGGCGTCATGTCGCCGAGGGCCTTGGTGGTCGCCTTCGCCGGCGGCACCACCGGCAACGTCAGCGGCGGTTTCGGCTTCGCGGGTTCCTCCGCCCTCGGCGCCAACTCCGACAGCCTCACCAGCACGGTCTTGAAGTCCTGCGGTCGCTGTTTGGGCTGATCTTCCAGGCAGCTTTCGAGCAGTTCCGCCAGAGGCGCGGGGATGCCGCGCCAGTGCCGCATCAACGGCTGCGGCGTCTGGAACAACGCATAACAGCACGTCCGCCCGAAGCCGTACACGTCCGAATAGGGCGCGACCGAGATGCCGGAGAGTTTGCCCATCTGCTCGGGAGCGGCGTAGTCCAGCGTCCCGGCGATGCTCGAGCCGGCCAGCGTGTTCGACGTCGCCAGCAGCGTCTCGCGTCCGGAGCGCTTCAGAGCGAGGCCGAAGTCGATCAGCTTCACCTGCAAGCGCTCGGACTCCCCTTTCCCCCTCACCCCCGACCCCTCTCCCCCCGAGGGGGCGAGGGGAGAAGAGACAAGGATGTTGGCCGGCTTGACATCGCGATGCAGTATGCCCTTGCCGTGCGCCGCTTGCAGTCCTTCCGCCACCTGCCGGGCCATTGTCAGCACATCATCGACCGCCAGCGGCTTCTCGCGCGCCAGTTCCTCCAGTGTCGCGCCGGCGAAGTAGTCCATGACGAGATAGGGCCGGGCGTCCTCCTGAGGGCTGGCGAAACCGCAATCCTGAATGCGGATGATCGAGGGATGCTCGAGTTGCCGGAGGGCCTGCGCCTCGGCGAAGACCTGATCGGTGTCGCGGTCGAGGTCGTCGGAGGCGAGCGTCTTCACCACCACGTCGGCGGCCATGTAGCGATGCCGGCACAGAAACGCAACGCCGAAGCCGCCCGCTCCCAGGATGCGCTGCGGCACGAACTTGCTCAGCGGAAACGGCGAGAAGCGGGCGGAATCGAGACGGGCCGACTCGCGCAACTCCTTCAGGGCGACGTCCCAGTCGCGCTTTTCCAGCGCGGCCCGATAGGCGTTGAAGTGCGCCTCGGCCTGCGCTTTCGGGTCGTCCACGATGTCGGCCAGCGCGAGGAAATCCTTCTGGGCCGACGAGTAATCGCCCGCCGCCACTTCGAGCTTGCCGATCGCGTTGAGCAGGGCCGGCAACTTCTGCCGCTCCCCGTCCGGGATCTGGCGATAGCGTCCGATCAGCTCCTTGACCAGGACTCGCTCGGCGTCGCTGCGGATCGACAGGCTGTCACGCGGCCGCAGCTCGGTGTGCATCAGGTCGAGACGGTGCTGCATCTCGACGACGGCGCTGTAGAGTTCTTGCGCCTGCGCTCCTTGGCGCTGCTGTTCCACCTTGACGTCGAGGACGGCTTCATGAGCCGCCGCCACGGCCGCCCGAACGCCGCCGAGCAGTTCCTCCAGACGCTCTCCCTGCTCGCCAAGGACTTGCCGCAGCCCGGCGAATGCCTGCTCCTGCGATTCCTTCAGTGTCTCTAGCTGGGCGAAGGCGAGTCCCTGAAAGAGCTTGGGATTGTCCTCGACCTGGCGGCGAAAGAAATAGCGAGCCGCGATGACGAGGACGGGCGATCCTCCCTTCGGCTTCAGCGACAGCAGTTCGGCGAGGTTCGGGTAGCCGAGTTGGCGGAACTCGCCGGCCATGCGTTCGAGCGCCGCGAACTCAGCGTCCAGAAGCCCTTGCGGGTTGTCGAAGCGAGCGAACACTCCCGCCTCGCGCGCCAGCGAAACGGCATCGACGCTGCCGCCGATGAGCAGGTTCGCCTTGGCCGCCGCGCGCAGCTCGCGCAGACTGTCCTGGCGGAACTGATCGCGGCCATTCAACTCGGCCATCGGGCAGACAGTGAGGAAGGGCTGAAGTTGAGCGCGAAACGCCTTGTCGTCGCCGCTGGTGAAGACGAGTTTGACGCGATCCCAGAGCGAGTCGCCGGCGAGGGCCACCTCGAGCGTGCGCCAGGCCTTCTCGTTAGCTTGTTGCAGCGCGTCCATCAGGGCCTGGCTGTGGTCAAGAAAGCGTCGCGACAGGAAGCCGACGACGCCATCGACCGCGCCGGTGCCGGCGGCGAGTCCGATCGCCTCGCAGGCGCCGCCCACGGCTTGTTTGAGTGTCAGGGCGCAGAGAGTCTGAGTGATGGGCATGGATCGGCCCTCGCGAAAAATGGCTTTGGGGCTGAGAGGGATTATCCTCGCGGCCAGAGGAGGTTGCAAGGACAGTAGGCGCGTCGCTCAGGAGTTGCGTACGCGCACCTGGAAATACGCAAGTGTCCGGCGCAGACCCTCGGAACGTGCGATTCGTGGTTCCCAGCCGAGCAACGCCCGCGCCTTGGTAATGTCCGGACGGCGCACGCGCGGATCGTCCTGAGGCAGCGGCCGAAACTCGACCTCGCTCTTGCTGCCCGAGAGAGCGAGGATCTCACGCGCGAACTCGAGGATGGTCACCTCGTCGGGATTGCCGAGGTTGACGGGCAAATGATAGTCCGGCTGCTCCAGCAAACGGACGATGCCACTCACCAGATCATCGACGAAGCAAAAGCTCCGCGTCT
>JBBRIK010000573.1:0-4765 GCA_038221045.1 Gemmatales bacterium | reverse complement strand
CCGGGGGTTTAACACCCCCCGCTCGCCTTTTGCCGTCTCGAACGATTTTTCCTTGAACGACGGTCCTATCTCCTTTAAGCTCAATAACACCAGCGCGGAGGCGAGGCAGCCGATTCCATCGTGCCTCCCTCATTCTCCCTTGACAGGAGCACCTCGGAAGGAGACTACCGTGAACTTCTACCGTTCGCTGGCATGCATGCTGGCGCTGGCCGCCCTGCTGCCTGCCGCCATTTTGGCCGATGAGCCGCCCAGGAAACCCGCAACCCTCGAAGACGTCCTGTACGAGCTTCGGCTCCTGCGCCAAGTCAACGAAGCCCAGATCAAATCGCTCGGCGATGAGGTCGCTGCTCTGCGTCAGCGCGTGACGGCCCTGGAACTGAAGACGCAGGTGCGAACGTCGTTCGCTCCGCCGCAGACGGGGATCCTCCGTCTGGAGAATCGCCTCGATCGGCCGGCGACCTTCCTGATCAACGACACGACGTATCGGTTGCAGCCTTTCAGGACGCTCGATCTGCCGTCGCAGCCGGCGGGAGTGTTCACTTACGAAGTGCTGGTTGACGGGGCCGGCTCCCTCTCCGAGGGGCGCACCACGCGCACGCTCCTACCGAATCAGGTCTACTCGATCTTCACGTTCCAGCCGGTCTTCACTTCCGTCCCGTGATTCGTTCGCCCCTTGCGGCGTGGCGGTAGAGAAGACCGCTACGCCGCAAGCGGGGTCACTCGCCTTCGATGAACACATCGAGTTGCTGTCCGACATACACCTCGTCGGCCGCCTCCATCTTGTACAGGATCTGAAGCACGCGCGTATCGACACGTTCCCTGGTGTCGCCGGTCAGCGACTTCTTCGGCACGACATACGGCTCAACGCGAACATACGTCAGTTTGAACTCCTGCTTCGGCGATCCGCGCAGCCGGGCGCTGGCCGGCGCACCCTTGCGAAAGCGAGAAATGTCGTTCTCATCGATGTCGATGCGGACGTGACGGGTCTTGACGTCTCCCAGCACGATCAGCGCCTGTCCCGGCGGAGCGCCCGCGAACTCGCCTGGCCGGACGTTGACCTGCAACACCTGCCCGGCGACCAGGGCCTTGACGACGAGACGCTCGAGTTCCATTCGCGTCTGCCGCAACAGGGCGCGGGACTGTTCGACGACAGCGCCGGCGACCTTCTTGTCCCACTCCCAGGCGCCGCGGTCGGTCAGCAGCAACTCCGCCTTGGCGCGGTTGAATTGCTCCTGGGCGAGACGATAGGCGAACTCCCGACGCTCCCAATCGTCTTCCGAAATGGCCTTGCGCGGCCCCAGGGAGCGAGCGCGCGTCAACTGCTCTTTCTGATCGCCCAGGTTGACCTCGGCCTCACGCACCTTTGTCGCGCTGATGTCGCGTTCCTCCTTGCGCGGCTGATTTTCGAGCCGATCCAGTTGTGCCTGGGCAGCCTTCAGCGCTGCCTCGCGGTAGTCCGCTTCCGCCTTCAGAGCGCGATCGTCCAACTCGAACAGCTTGTCGCCAACTTTCACATCCGTTCCGACCTTGACGTGGACCGTCGTGACGATGCCGGGCAGCGGGGAGCCGATGGAGATGTTCTCCGTCCGCGCCTCAACGATGCCGGAACCCGCGACGGTACGGCCAAAGGGCGAGCGCGCCGGATCGACCGGCGGCGCGACGTCCGGCCCCTTCTGGTTGGCGCGGACGACGTGCAGTAGAGCGAACGTCAGCATGCCCACGGCGATCAACGGCAATAAAAATTTGCGCATGTGCGGCCCTCTTCTTCGCCGCTTGCGGCTTAGCGGAAGAACCCGCTAAGCCGCAAGCGGCGGTCAACTCTGTTTCTCCTCGACGCGCTCGATACGGCCGTCGGACATGTAGACGATACGATCGCCGAAGTCGAAAACGCGGTTATCGTGCGTGACGATGACGACCGCGCGGCCCGGCTGCACAGCGATCTTGCGCAGCAGTTCCATGACGTTCCGTCCCGACTGGGCGTCGAGAGCGGCGGTCGGCTCATCGCAGACCAGAAGGCGCGGCTCGTGGACCAGGGCGCGAGCGATGGCGACGCGCTGCTGCTGTCCTCCGGAGAGTTGCGTCGGCAGCGACCTGGCCCGATTGCCCAGGCCGAGCAGATCGAGCATCTGGCCGGCCTTCTCGACGGCGGCCTTGCGCGGCGTTCCTCCGATGAGCAGCGGCACGGCGGCATTCTCGGCGGCGGTCAGCGACGGCAGCAGGTTGTACTGCTGGAAGACGAAGCCGATGTTTCGCCCACGAAAAACGACCTTCCGCCGTCCCGACATCCGTCCCAACTCTTCGCCAAGGACCGTGACGTCGCCGGCCGTCGGCTCCAGCAGGCCGGCGATGATGGAGATCAGCGTCGTCTTGCCGCAGCCGGACTCGCCGACGAGAAGCGTCATCTCGCCGGACGGCACGTCGAGATCGACGCCGCGCAGGGCCTGCACGCGCATGTCGCCCTGGCCGAAGTCCTTCGTGACGCCACGACACTGGACGGCGAGGTCCGTCGCGATTGTGGACATGACTTTCTTCCTCTGCCGCTTGCGGCTTAGCGGGGAGTTTGCTAAGCCGCAAGCGGCAAGATCACCTGAACACGATCGCTGGTTCCAGCACCAGCACCCGGCGAATACTCACGATGCTCGACAGCAGCACGATCAGCAGGACCGCGCCGCCGACAATGACCATCACCTGCCAGGGCATGAAGAAGCCTTGCAGGGCCGGAGCGTTCTTCGTCCCCTCGAAGAAGGCCGCCGCCACGCCCATGCCGATGCCGTAACCGATCAGACCGACGACGAACGCTTGCAGCAGCACCATGCCGACGATGCGCGGATTGCTCACGCCCATCGCCTTGAGCGCGCCGAACTGCTTGAGGTTCTCAAGCGTGAACAGGTAGAACGTCGGCCCCGCGTTGGCCACGCCGACGATGTAACCGTGCAGCACCGTGATGCCGTAGTTGAAGGGTATGCCCGTGTTGCGGATGTAGTAGCGAATCGTCATCCACTCGAACTCGTCGCCGCTCATCGCTTTCAGTCCGGTCTGCTCGCTGATTGCCCGGCATACCTCATCGACGTCCCGGCCTTCTTTCGGAGCGGCCAGGACGAACGACATCAACTTGCGTTCCGGAGGAGCGAAAAGCGTGGCCTGGCTGTAGCGCGTGTACATGATCGGAAACGTCTGGAAGGGCGCCGACGCCTTGCAGATGCCGACCAGGACGGCCCGGCGATCGTTCAGCTCAAGCGTCTTGCCCAGGACGAACGGCTCGCCCGGCCAGAGATACTTGAAGCCGGCTTCATCGAGAAGGACCGCGTCGGGCTGGCGCAGGTCGGCGAGGGTCCCCATGACCATTGTTTGCGGCGCGCCGACCAGTGTGGCGTCGTCGATCCCCAGAACGAGGACCTGGCGGAAACTGCCCTCGGGCAAGCGCGCGCGGAGCAGTCCCTTGTAGAAGCGCACGGCCCAGGCGACGCCCTCGACTCCGCGAACGCGCGGCAAATCGGTCTCCGACAGCGGCTCGATCTCCTCGACGTACTTCGCCTCGGGATGCATGACCCAGATTTTCGCTTCGCGAATGTCGCGAATCTGGCTCGTCGTCCGCCGCATGATGCCGGCGAAGATCGACACCTGATGGGCCATCAGGAGCGAGGCGAAGGCGACGCCGAAGATGATGCCGAGATACTTGCTGCGGTCGCCGGTGAGCATCTTCCACGCGATCCAGCTCATTTCGGCTCCTTCCGGCGACGCCGGACCGCCAGGCTGCGAATGGCCGCCAGGCTGAACTCGCTGATGTGTTCGCCGAGCGTCTCGACGTCGAAGTGGCGGAACTCTTCCTCGCCGGCCAGGGCGCGGATGACTGGCCGGGCGAAGCGATAGTGCAGGATCTGGCCGACGACGCTCAGGGCGCAGAGCGTCACTTTGCGCCCGGAAACCCAGGGTGGGAGCATTTCGCGCAGGATGCTCTTCAGCATTTCGAGGTTGGGCCGGATGAAACTGTGGGCGAACTCGGCGCAGGCCTCGGTGGGATGGGCCAGCTCGCGCATCAGCAGTTGCGGATGCCAGGCCGGCTCGCACTCGATGGCCACGCGGCGGAGATAGGTGTCGATGAAGTCGCGCAGTTTCTGCGAGGCGGGAGTGGTAGCCGTCCATTCGGGAAACGAGGCGCGATCCATGCACGCCTGGGCCGCCTGGCGCATCGCCTCGCGATACAGACCGTCCATGCCGTGAAAGTAGTAGTGGACGGCCGAGACATTGACGCCGGCCTCATCGGTGACGTCGCGGACCGACGTGGCGTCCCGTCCCTTGGCGGCGAACAAAGGCCCCGCCGTCGCGATCAGCTTCTGTCTCGTGTCGCTCAGCACACTCATGACGCGCCTCGCTCAAACAGATGTTCTAAACAGTTGTTTCAAATAAGGATATCAAACAAACGTTTGAGATCAAGAGAAATCCGTGTCTGCTTGCGAGCCGACGAGCCGTGACTGCTTGCGAGCCGCGACCGCAAGGGAGCGGTTGGAAGAAGCGGCTCGTGGCGGGTGTTGAAACTGTTTCGTGGCAGATGTGGGTGGATTCAGGGACCGGAAAACAGAACGGCGTCAGTCCTGCCGGGGAGTTTGGCTCCCTGGCAGGGCTGACGCCATCGTGCTTTGGAGAACGTTCAGCCACTGACCTTGCGGAACAGCAGGGTGTTGACGCCCTTGGCCTTGAGCCGGCGTTCCTTCTTGAGACGAACAAGCCGCTTCTTGGCGGCCTTGGTTCGCGGTCGGACTCCCAT
>JBBRIK010000572.1:0-4780 GCA_038221045.1 Gemmatales bacterium | reverse complement strand
AACACCCCATCATTGAGCGTCAGCGCCAGGGCCGCCGCCTCGACCGCTCCCGCCGCTCCGATCAGATGTCCGATCATCGATTTGATCGACGACATCGGCAACGTACTCGCCCCCTCGCCGAAGACGCGCTTGACGGCCATCGTCTCCATCTGATCGTTCAGCCGGGTACTGGTGCCATGCGCGTTGATGTAATCGACGTCCGACGGATCGATTCTCGCTTCCTTGAGCGCCCATTGCATCGATCTTGCGGCGCCGCCCGCTTCGGGGTCCGGCTTCGTGATCGCATACGCATCGAAGGACGATCCCAGCCCGAGGACCTCGGCGTAGATGACTGCGCCGCGCTGTTTCGCGTGTTCCAGTTCCTCCAGGATGAGGACGCCCGCTCCCTCGCCGAGAACGAAGCCATCCCGGCCGGCGTCGAACGGTCTCGACACTTCCGCCGGCGGACGCATCGCCTGGCTCAGCGCCCCGAGCGAGCGATAGGTCAATAGCAGCAGCGGATCGATACGCGAGTCCGCGCCGCCGGCGAGACAAATGTCGGCGTCATTGCGGGCGATCAGACGAAACGCCTCGCCGACCGCCTGTGTTCCAGCGGCGCAGGCCGTCACGATCGTGTTGTTCGGACCCTGAGCGCCGTGAATAAGCGAGATGTGAGCGGCTACCATGTTCGGCAGATACTTGAGCAGCCACAGAGGAAAGAGCGAGTCGCGTGCCTTCTGGCCGAGCTGCGTCGGCTGAAACCCTTCCTGATTCAGCGCTTGCGCCAGCAGAGGCGCGATGTCCGGCAGATCGATCGGGATCAGGCCCGATCCCATGACGACGCCGACTCGCGTCGAATCCTCGCGCTTCAGTTCGAGGCCGCTGTCCCTGACGGCCATGCCCGAGGCGGCGACGCCGAAGCGTGCGGCCCGGCCCATGATCTTCAGGCTCTTGCGATGTTCCGTGGGGATCCATGGGGTGATGTCGAAGTCCGACACTTCAGCGGCAATGCGAACCGGATGACCCGAGGCGTCGAAACTGCGAATTGGACCGACGCCGCTGATCCCGTTGACGCACGCCTTCCAGAAAGCTTCCTTGCCGATGCCGTTAGGGCTGACCACGCCCAGGCCGGTCACGACAACTCTGCGCATCGCCAGGTTCTCCGAGAGACGCCCTGAGATCATGTCTCTATACAGTGACGAGAAACAGAATACTCATCCTCAACCACCCATTCTGTCTACAACTCCTATATTACTCACGTTTACAACTCGAATGCAATGCTCCATGCGCGCGGATGAACGCGATGAAGGAATGAACTGCGCTGGAATCGTTAGAACCCGCGTTTGCGGATACTCTGTGGAGAGGGAGACTTCTGTCCCTCACGGACATGGATGTAGCGAGGATCGTGGATGTTGCGGTTGTAATTTCGCCCTTCGCACGCTAGACGCCTCGCCGGTTCGGTTGAGTTCGCATTTCCCAGCGATGGAGGCTGCCGATGAGGCGTGGCGTCTTGCTCATCATGGTCCCCGCCCTGTTGCTAGTGAGCAACGCGGTGCGCGGTGAGGAACAATATCAACTCCGCATGAAGCCGCGCGGGCAGGGCAGCGAAACGGCCCTGGAATGCGCGACCCGAATTCGTCTGAGTGTGGTCAAGTGGGACTCGACGGGCCAGCAGATCGCCGACGATCTGAAGGTGATGAAAGCGAAAATGGCCTATGAAATGACGACGCTCGAGATGACGTCCGAACGCGACTTGCGAGAGCGCCGGCATTACTCCAGGGCGGTGTCGAGCATTGATGGCGGCGACGAACAGCCAGAACCCTTCGACGGCAAGACGCTGCTGTTCATCTTGAAGGACGGCAAACAGACGGTCCTTACGGAGAAGGGCGAACCGCTACCGGAAGCGCTTGTCGCCCGGCTCGAACGGCAGGCGGCCCAGTGGGACTCGGCGAAGGGACGCTATGAGGACATGCTGCCGAAGAAGCCTGTCGCGCTCGGGGAGTCGTGGCCGATCGATGCACTTTCGTGGGTCAAGCGCGACGACATCGAATTGCAAGTGGTCCGCGCCGCCTCGCAGCTGAAGAAGGTCTACCAGAAGGCAGGCCGGATGTACGGCGTCATCGAGACGCGCGTGGACATCGGCATCAAGAGCATGACGGTCGCGGGCCGAAAACTGACCATGCAAGCCGGCTCGCGCATCACCTTCCGGACGTCGATGGACGCTTGCCTCGACGGCAGTTCGACCGAATGCGTCGAGCAAGGGACCTATCTGTTCGACGCCGTGGTCCGTGCCCCAGGCCCTGACGGCACCGATACGAAGATGGATCAGGAGATCGAGATCATTCACTCACAAACGACGAAGTGAGCCGTCTTTCTTGCCGCTTGCGGCTTAGCGGACTCCCCGCTAAGCCGCAAGCGGCAAGAAGGGGTCTCCCATGACGGTGCCTTGACTTTCTCCCGCCGGATATGCGATCCTCTCCCTCGACGAGGCCAGTTCTCGACCCATCTCCATTGCTGTTCCTCTCCTGGCTGGTTCCTGATCCGCACACCTGCTCACTCGGAAGAGAAGGTGCCATGTCCGCCGTCCGTACCAGCCCCGAGACCGTTGCGCTTGCGCCCGCCAGGCCTTCGCGCACCGAGCCGCTCGTCTTTCGCGATACAGGGTTGGGCCGACTCCTCCGGCGCACTTTCCGCACCTGTGCGTCGCTGCAACTGGCCATCAGCCTGCTCAGCGTTTTCACCCTTTGCCTTATCACCGCGACCTTGCTGGAGTCGTCGTACAGCGCTCGGGTTGCCCAGGACCTGATTTACCATACCTGGTGGTTCACCCTCCTGCTCTTTCTGCTGGCGGTCAACATTCTCTGTGCCGCCCTCAAGAAATATCCCTGGAAGCGCCATCAGACCGGCTTCCTGATCACGCACGCCGGCCTCATCATCCTGGTGTTCGGCGGGCTGCTGACCACGCTTGGCGGCGTCGAGGGGCAGATGATGCTGCTCGACACCGACAACGTCGGGATTCAGCAGGATTTCCGCATGGCCAGCCGCTCCGACACTCTGCAACTCGTCAATCAGCACCAGGTCGAAATCTTTCGCATTCCCAAGGAGAAAGCGAAGGAGGATCCGGCTCTCTTCGAGGAGATCACGAACCTTCTCAACGGCGGACTTGAGATCACCGACTCGCTCAAGAGCAAATTTGCCGGGCATCACTGGTCGTTCGCCCTGTCGCCCGGCTCCTTCGCCTGGCGCAGCGACGACCATCTGAAGTCCGACCTGCCGCTCTCGCTCGGCCTGTTGTCGGCGCTGGCGAATCCCTTCCCTGGCTACTCGCGCAAGTTGGACGACGACGCGAAACTGAGCGTCGAGAACTACTACCCGACGACGGAGTCCTGGCCGTACGGTGAACCCGAGACGGCTGATGAGACGAAGGAGTACCCGGCAGCCCTTCAGTTGAAGCTGACGACGCCAATGACGCCGCAGCCGATGAAGCGCTGGGTGACAACTCTGCCGAACCTCGCGCCGGACGCAACGCCCATCCTGTTCGAGATGTTCAAACTCTACGATCCCGCGTTGTTGCCGGAATTCCTCGACCCGCCCTCCGCAAAAGAACTGGGAGAGAAGGGCCAACTCGTCGTCGCCATCGGACCCGAGCGGAGCCTGCTGCGCGTGTCGCTTGACAAGGTCAAGGAAGGCGACACGATCGAGCTGAAGGAAGCGGGACTGAAGTTCACGCTGAAGAAGCACGGCCAACTGCTCGACCTGATGGGACGATCCGCCGACGCGCCGCCCTCCGCCGACGCCCCGCTCTTCCCGGCCGTGCTGTTCGAGCTGGCCACGGAACACGCGACGGGGACGTATATTGCCTCCGCGCGCATGCCGCACGTCCCGGCGTTCCAGAAGGGGACAGCCGTGACGCCAGTGACGGCGTGGTATCACTATCCTGACTTCCGCTGGGGCCAGAAGTTCAAGATGGGGGCCATCCAGTTCCTGAAGGGACCGAACGACAAGGTTTACTATCGCGCCTATGGCAAGGACGGCCTGAAAGAGAAGGGGCGAGAACTGGACGTGAGCGATCTATCGGCACTCCACGAACTGCCCTTCAAGCCGATGGAGATGAAGTTTCAGGTGCTGTCCTGGCTGCCCAAAGCCGAGGAGAGGCCGACGATCCTGCCGCGGAATGTGCGTCCCGGCGCTGAACCGGCCGAACGCCTTGAGCCGGCGCTGCGCTGCACCATCGAGAGCAATGGTGAGAAGAAGGAATTCTGGGTCCGCCTGTCGCGGGCGGCCACTCAGGTGACAGCCGGCAAGGAAATCTTCTTTGTCCGCTATCGCAACGATACCCGCAGGATGGACTTCGACCTGACTCTGAAACACGCTTGTCAGGTGAGCGATCCCGGCACCAATCGTCCCGCCGCCTTCGAGAGCGAAGTGGTGTTGAGTCAGGACAAGGCAGGCAAGAAGACGACGCGCGATTTCAAGATTTCGATGAACAACACGCTGGATCACGCCGGCTACAAGGTCTATCAGACGAACTATCGCCCGATGACGCATCCGCGCACGGGCGAGCTGCTGCTCGATGATGAGGATCGGCTGGTGAGCATGTCGGGCTTCACGGTCGCGGACGATCCGGGCCTGATCTGCAAGTATCTCGGTTCGTGTTTGCTGGTTCTGGGAATCGCGACGATGTTCTACATGCGGGCGTATTTCTTCAAGTCTCGCCGCGCCGCCCCTGCTGTCGACAACTAGTCCGAAGCTCCTCGTTCCCACGCTCTGCGTGGGAACGGCTTCTTCGACGCTCTGCGTC
>JBBRIK010000571.1:0-4781 GCA_038221045.1 Gemmatales bacterium | reverse complement strand
CGTCGAGTTCTGCAAGAAACTCTCCGAATTGCCTGCGGAGAAGCAGGCCGGACGAACCTATCGCCTGCCGGCCGAGGCCGAGTGGGAGTACGCTTGCCGGGCCGGGGCCAAACGCGAGCGGTTCAGTTTCGGAGAGCAACTCGGTCTCAAGGACGCGACGACGGAGGAGATCTACCAAATTCGACAGAGAGAGAACGCTGAGCGCAAGCGCCGCGATTTGCCGACGACGGACGCCGTCGGCTCTCACCCGGCCAACGCCTGGGGCTTGTTCGACATGCACGGCAACGTCTGGGAGTGGTGTAGCGACTGGTATGACGCGGAGTACTACAAGGAGAGTCCCACGAAGGACCCGGCAGGGCCGGCGACGGGGACGCTCCGCATCGCTCGCGGTGGCTCCTTCGCCAGCGCGCCCGAGGAGTGTCGCTCGGCCTGGCGGCTCGGCCTGTCGCCGGGGATTCGCCACGGCATGGGCTTTCGCGTCGTCATGATGCGGGAGAAGGAGTGATGGTCCGCTACGATTTCACCGGCAAGGTCGTCCTGGTCACCGGCAGTTCGCGCGGCATGGGGGCGGCCATCCTCGAAGCCTTCGCCCGCGCCGGGGCCGTCTGCCTGCTCAACTATTTCGACGATCCGGCGGGCCAGAATCGCAAGGACGCCGAGGAGACGGCCACGACACTGCGCGCGACCGGGGCGACGGTGCATCTACTCGAAGCGGACGTGAGCAAGTATGAGCCGGTCGAGGTGCTGATGAAGAAGGTGATCGAGGTCGCGGGCCGGCTCGACATTCTGGTGAACAACGCCGGCATCCTGCGCGATCGGACCGTGAAGAAGATGACGCCGGGCGAGTGGCACAGCGTCCTCCAGACGAATCTCGACGGCGTCTTCTACGCCTCGAAGCTCGCGGCGGACGTGCTGAGCGACGGCGGGCGCATTGTCAACGTCGCCTCGATTTCCGGCGTGGTCGGTTTCCACGGCCAGGCGAACTACGCGGCGGCGAAGGCAGGCGTGATCGCTCTGACCAAGGTCATGAGTAAGGAGCTGGCCCGGCGCGGCATCACGGTCAACGCCGTGGCGCCGGGTGTGATTCAGACGCCGATGCTGGGCAGCTTGAAGGCAGAGGTGCTGGCAGAGTACGAGAAACAGATCCCTGCCGGCCGCATCGGCAAGCCTGCGGACGTGGCCCACGCGATCCTGTTTCTGGCATGCGAGGAGTCGAGCTACATCACCGGACAGACGCTGCCCATCACGGGTGGATGGTACTGAGCATGAAACTTCTGACCATCGTCTTGAAGCCGTTCCGCGCCGAGGCGGTGCTGCGCGCCCTGGCCGAGATGGATGTGACGAGCTGCGTCATTCGCGAGGTGAAGGGCTATAGCCGGCAGAAGAACTACCTCGACCGCTATCTCGGCAGCGAATACACGATGGCGTTTTTGCCGAAGGTCGAGATCACCATCTGCGTCAACGACAATCGCGTCGAGGAAGTGTCGGAGCGGATCACGAGCATCGCGCGAACGGGCCGCATGGGCGACGGCAAGATTTTCGCGCAGCCCCTCGGCTGGCCGGACGCGCTCGAGTTTTAGTCCTTCTTGCCGCTTGCGGCTTAGCGGTCTTCTGCAAAGCCGCAAGCGGCCCTCAAGGTTGCAACAAGTCCAGCGGCACCCAATCGACGCAAGGGAACTGCACGAGGGGATCGTTCATGAAGCCGGCGAAGGGCCGGGCGACGATGAAATAGCTGAGGTACTCCCGCGCCACGAACAGCAACGCCATCAGCAGCACCGCCGCATACAGGACGCGCAGGTAATACCAGTTCCACGTCCAGCGCAGCACGCGAATCAACCCGCCTCTTCGTTGCACCAGTTCCGGGATCAGATCGAGCCGTACGAGGAACTCCCTCAACCGCGGCGTCAGGTCCTCGGGATGAATCAGCCCTTCACGAAGCGCCGCGATCAGGGCCGAGCGATAGAGCCGGGCCGCCAGGCCGTGCAGGACCAGGAGCGACAGGAACAGCCAGAACGCGACAGTCCGCAGATACTCGCTGTACAACTCCACTAGACGAGCGGGATTCGCTGTGCGCCAACTCTCGATCTCATGGAGATAGTGCGGCAGCGCCTTGAACACCTCCTGCGGTATCGTCAGCAGTAGCAGCACGGCCATGAAAATGGTGAAGCTCAGCAGCCGAGCGCGGATCAAGCGCCAGATCAAGCGGGCCTCGAAGAACGAACGCGTCTCGCCCGTCACCGCCATGTGAACGCGCGCCAGCGGAACGTAGATCACGCCGATGGCCAGCAACAGCGTTCCGATGGCACCCGCTGCCGGTCCGATCCACGCTTGCTCATAGCCCTTGGCGAACGAGTTGTTCCAGCCCATTTCCCACGAGAAGAGCCGCGGCAGACAGCCCCAGCCGAGGACCAGATAGACGCACAGCAGCGTCGCCAGGCCCTCCTTGAAGTTGAGCCAGAGGGCGGGTTCCTTCCACGATTTCTCCGGCAACACCCAGCGTGGCCGCTTCCACGGCAGTCCCAGCGACACGGGATCCTCGCCCGTCGTCTTCAGGGGACTCTGTCTCCACCAGCCATGCAGGACGCGAGCGCGCATCCAGCGGTTGAGCCAGCCGACGACGAGGATGCTCGTCAGATAGCTGAGAAGCGGAGCGTTGAAGCAGAGGAACGTCCCGGCGAGGATGCGCCAGGTCCAGCCGGCGAGCCAGCCCAGCGTGGCCCACACCTGGCCCACCCTGCGCGAGCCGCTGAGGTCGATGGGATGAACGGCGGTGGATCCGCTCGCCGCCGCTGCCGGTCGTTGTGTGTCGGACATGGCGGCTCAAAGGTGTTTGAACAGGGATAGTGGCTCGGCGTGCGGCGTCGGAAACCTCATGATTTCGCCGATGGTGGCCGCGACGCTGATCTGCTCCTGCGGCTTCGTCTGCGGCGTCTTGCCGTGCGGCACCCACTTCTCCGGGCCGGCCACGACGGCAAAGATTTCACGCGCGCTCTTCGTGTTGAAGTGATGCTGGAAGGGGACGGACATCAGGCGATTGCTGTCGCGTCCACAGTCCGGCACGATGACGAAAACCGTCCGATCGCGGTACTCCGGATCGGCCTGGACGGCCGCGTGAATCTCGCGAATGCCCTCGTCGATAATGCTGATCGCTCGCGTGTAAAAATTCGGATTACCCCAGTGGACGTAGTCGGGATCCTGATAGTTAATCATCATCAAGCGGGGACGCAATCGAGCGATGGCGCGGAGCGCGAGGGCGGTCAGGACACGGTCGCCGCGCGGGTTCTTCAGCCCCGAGGCGCCATAGTAACCGGCCCAACTCTCCCAGAACGAATCCAACTGCGGGCTGGCGACGCGTGCGTCCTTGACGCGATAGTCCTTGTTCTCCATTTCGTGGAGCTGTTTCGTCTTCTTCTGACGTTCCTTGTCCGTGAGATCGCCCCGCGCCAGTTCCTCGCGCAGCAAATACGACTTGAACCGAAAGAGGCTGAGGACAGTCGAACGATAGCTGACGCCGTACTGATGGTGGTTCGAGAAGGTGTAGAACTCCTCGTTGATCCGATCCTCACCGTTGACGATGAGCGTCTGATGTTCGGGAACGTCGTAATGACTGCGGAAATACTCGAAGAGCGTGGGCACCTTCGGCTCGAAGCGATCGGCGAGCGCCTGGCCCTTGACGTCCTCGTAGCGGTCATAACGGCCGGTCAGCAAATAGAGCGTACCCTGGCCGTGACTGGTGACGATGCCTGGCGCGTCGCCGATCGCGACGTCGGGAAAGACGACACCCTTCTTCGCCAGTTCATGCAGGACGAAGGGACACCACGTCTGCGCCGGTTCGGCCACGGTCTCCAGACGACGGACGCCGCCGCCGAAGCGAATAAGTATGACGTTGGGACCGCGATAAGGGGGACGCGGACCGACGAAGGGGGTAACGTCCTCGTCCGGCTGATCGACGGCCGCGATGTGCTGCGGCCGGCAGCCAAGGGCGAGCGATCCCAGGCCGGTCGTCGCTCCCGCGAGGAAGTGTCTGCGCTTCATGGGTGATGTCGTCTGTGGCCGGCGAGAACTTGCCCCGCTCCGTGCGGGAACTGCTACAGTATACCTCTCGCATTCTTCGGCAGTTTCAGACGCGGTGCGCGATGTTCACGATTGACGAGCGAATTCAGATCGACGAGGGAGAGTTCACCTGGAGTTTCGTCCGTTCCAGCGGACCCGGCGGCCAGAACGTCAACAAGGTGGCCTCGAAGGCCGTGCTGCGCTGGAACGTGGCCTCGACCGCGTGCATGCCCGAAGACGTCAAGGCGCGCTTTCTGAGCCAGCAGCGGCGGCGCATCACCACGGAAGGCGATCTGCTTGTCACCTCGCAGCGCTTTCGCGATCAGGAGAAGAACCGGAACGATTGTCTCGACAAACTGCGTGAGATGATCGTCCAGGCGCTGGTCGTACCGAAGACGCGCAAGGTGACGAAGCCAACGAAGGGTTCTCGGACGCGCCGCCTCGTGGAGAAGCGGCATCGCTCGGCCACTCGCGACGCGCGCCGCATCCCGAAAGATTGAGAGTCCGCCGCTTGCGGCTTAGCGGTCTTTAGCGCGAGGGCCGCTCGGCGAAGAAGGCCAGCAACTCCTCAAGCGTCGGGGCGACGTCCTCGTAGCGCACCGCACTCCACATCGGCTCCGACCGCAAGCGGGTGAACGCTTGCGCGATGATCTCCATATTCGGCACGGTTTCCTTCCTGGTTAGCCGCGCCGCGGAGCCTTCGGAGCGGAGCGCGCTTCCAGGCGCTC
>JBBRIK010000570.1:0-4792 GCA_038221045.1 Gemmatales bacterium | reverse complement strand
TATAACAGAGTACCTTTTCGCCAGATCTCCAGCCACGAGCCGGATGGCGGTGACGCATCCTCTTAGGCGGATTCACGGAAATGGCTGGGCCAGGGTTGTCGGGGAGGGCGAGGCTCCTGCCGAGCCTCTTCGCTGCGGCTCCTGCCGAGCCTCTTCGCTGCGGCTCGGCAGGAGCCTCGCCCTCCCGGCAACACCACCGGGCCAAACAAAAAAGTGAATCCGCCTTAACCGACCTTGTCGACGCTTGCAGTAGTCAGGGGCGAGTGGGATGAAGCTCGACCGGCCTCACTTCTTTCGCCAGTTCCAGGGCGACAACATCGCCGCCATGGGCTGACCAGTGGCCGTCGTTCATCAGATACGTCTCTTCACCTGCCAGGGCGCGGGTCAGGGCGACCCGTCCCGCGGGACTGTACCTCACGCCGAGCTGGACCGCCATCGCTTCTGTTGCCTGTGAAAAGGCACGCGAATAGCCGAGATCGAACAGGACCATCGTCGCACCGTGTTGCCGGCAGCAGCGAGCGATTTTCTCCAGGGCGCGCTGGTGCGCTTGCCAGCCCAGTTGCCGCTTCTCGGGAGAGTCCGATTGCCACGGAGCGAACGGCGCCTCGACAATGCCCGGACTGGGTACGAAGCACGCAGCCGGCCCTGTTGGGTCTGCCGGCCTGGCCTCGGAGCCAGAGGCCTCGTGCGCCGAGTGCGTCAGGCCTGTAACGGCCCCCGCGGTGCGCAACGGCAGCGCCAGGTACTCACTCCACACCTGGTCGGGCCGCCACGATGCCCGGGGCAAGAAGTAGCGCTGAACGACAGGCGGTTCGTCATCGTCGAGCGGCCGGCTCAGGAACTGGCGCAACTCCGCGTCGCTGTAGTAATAGGGAGCCTCGTCAATGTCGTTGGGATGGCAGCAGACGAACACCACACGCGGCTGGAGCGACACGCCAAGTTCGCGCAAGCGCAGCCAGTACTGAATGGCACACGTCCCCTGCTGGCCGAGATTGGCGACGCGAAGGCCCGTGTGAGCGCCGAACCGGCTCGACACAGTCTGCTCGTTTTGCACGCCATGGCCGTAGATCATGCTGTCGCCCAGAAAGACCGCCTCGGCGTGGTCCACCTCAGGTCCGCGATAACCCGCCGCATTGGCCTCGTGCAGCCACCAGTGGCCGTTCCAGTAAATCTCGCGACGACAGTTCGGCCTCATGGCAAGACCCATGTGTCGGTCGCGGCGATAGATCCCGCCAGGCAGGTCGTGATAGCCGCTGTAGGCCCAGTTGGCCGTCTTGCCCACGAGAACGCCGGGGAAGAGCCGCAGGACGGACTCCAGACACAGGAGCGAGACAGCCGAGAAAACGAGAACCAGATAAAGGCCGAACAGAGGACCACGGCGTCCCCTCCCCAGGGCAAGCAGGCATCCCAGCAAAGCTACCACCCCGCCCAGAAAGAGAAACGCTCCGGAAGGACGCGAGATGCTACTCACCACCCAGAGCAGAGTGAGGTACAGCGGAACGGTAGCCGCCAGGAACGATTTCAAGCCTGCCGGTCGCATCGCGATCCCTCCTTGCCCCATGCCCGGAACGGTCTTCTCCAAATGGGGGAAACGAGAGGATACAGTGGTCCCTGCCCCGGTCAAGCCATTCTGTGTGGTCCTGGCTTGACAAAACCTTGTTCGTGCCGGATATGCTCCGGTTGACCGACGGCGCCGAGACCGTCCCGGGGATTCAGAGAAGAGGGCGAGAATGCTCGCTGAACCGGAAGTCTGTGGGTGCGAATTCGACGATGCTTTTCATCCCGGGTTGGGAGTGATGCGTCTCCATTGGCCGGAGGTGGCCTCCGAATCGGCCGAGCGACACTGGCAACTTCCCGGCGGAGTGACCTCGATCGGCTCGCCGCCGGCACGATTCGGCATCAGCATCGAACGATGGGACAGCGACCGTTACGCCGTCTGCCTCCAGTGGAATGGGACGAGCCTGCACTGGTCTGCTCTGACGCGGACTGACCTCTTGACGACATGCCTCGTGGAACTCCTGGCCGCCATGCGGACGGACCTGCGCTACCTTCTCGATCAACCGATCATCTTTCCGACCCGCGGGATTCAGAATGCCGCCTGAGAAAGCGGTACGATCCCGACCCAGCGTACTCCTGGATTGTCTTTCTTTTCGTGTTCCGTTATTACCTCAAACGCTGTTTTGAGCAACTGGGTAAGACAGACGCTCGTCCGCGCAATGAAGGAGAACGGTCCATGACGGCGATTCTCGGGATCTCGGCGTTCTATCACGATTCCGCCGCCGCCCTGGTTGTGGACGGCCGCATCGTCGCCGCCGCCCAGGAAGAGCGCTTCACGCGCAAGAAGCACGACGCCCACTTCCCGACCCGCGCCGCCGCCTACTGCCTCAAGGAAGCCGGCCTGACTCCCGCCGACGTCGATCACGTCGCGTTCTACGACAAGCCGCTTACGAAGTTCGAGCGGCTACTGGAGACCTACCTGGCCTTCGCGCCGCGCGGCCTTCGCAGTTTCTGCCAGGCCATTCCGGTCTGGCTCAAGGAGAAGCTCTTCCTGCCGCGCAGCATCGCCAAGGGACTTGGCGGCAAGCCGAAATCCCCGCTCGTCTTCCTCGATCACCATGAAAGCCATGCGGCCAGCGCCTTTTTCCCCAGCCCGTTCGACGAGGCCGCCATCCTCACGCTCGACGGTGTCGGCGAGTGGTCGACGACCTGTTTCGGCGTCGGCCGTGGCAACCGGATCGAGCTGACGGATCATCTGTCGTTCCCGCATTCGCTGGGGCTGCTGTACTCGGCTTTCACATACTATTGCGGCTTCAAGGTCAACAGCGGCGAATACAAGCTCATGGGCCTTGCGCCTTATGGCCAGCCGATCTACAAGGACGTCATCCTCGAAAAGCTCATCGACCTGAAGCCGGACGGCAGCCTGTGGCTCAACATGGATTACTTTAACTTCTGCCACGGCTTGACCATGACGGGCCGAGGTTTCCATCAGCTATTCGGCGGGCCGCCGCGCCAGCCGGAGTCGCGGCTCCTGCAACTCCACATGGACCTGGCGGCCAGCATTCAGGCGGTCACCGAGGAAGCGATGCTGCGGATGGCACGGCACATTCACGCCGTCACGAAGATGAAGCATTTGGTTCTGGCCGGCGGCGTGGCCCTCAACTGTGTCGCGAACGGCAAGCTGCTACGCGAGGGGCCGTTCGAGGACCTCTGGATTCAGCCGGCCGCGGGCGACGCGGGCGGAGCGCTCGGCGCGGCCCTCTTCGTCTGGCATCAGCTCCTCGGGAAACAGCGGCATCCCGCCGGACGCGACGCTCAGCAGGGCAGTTTGCTCGGCCCAGGTTTCTCCGGCGACGAGGTAGAACGCGTGCTGCGGGAGTCGGAAGTTCCCTGCCAGCGCTTCGACACGGAGGCCGAACTGGTACAGGAAACGGCCCGACTGCTGGCCGATGAGAAGGTGGTGGGTTGGTTCCGCGGCCGGATGGAGTTTGGGCCGCGCTCCCTCGGCGCTCGCAGCATTCTCGGCGATCCGCGCTCGGCGCGGATGCAAGCGACGATGAATGTGAAGATCAAGATGCGCGAGAGCTTTCGCCCGTTCGCTCCGGTTGTGTTGCGGGAGCATGTCCACGAGTGGTTCGAGATGAAGCGAGGGCAGGAGAGTCCGTACATGCTGCTCGTCGCTCCGGTGCGCGAGCATCACCGAACGCCGCTCTCCGCCTGGGACCAGGACGTGATGTCCGACGATCCAGACCTGTGTCATCGAGTCAACGTGGTCCGCTCGGATGTCCCAGCCATCACGCACGTCGATTACAGCGCTCGAGTTCAGACGGTCGATGCCGAACGGAACCCCTGTTTCCATCGGCTCATGCAAGCCTTCCATCGGCTGACCGGTTGTCCGATGCTGGTGAATACGAGCTTCAACGTCCGCGGTGAGCCGATCGTCTGCACGCCGCGGGACGCCCTGCGCTGTTTTCTGGCGACGGACATGGATGCGCTGGTGCTGGAGGACTGTCTGATCCTCAAGGACGACGTCCGCGGCGAGGCGACGGATGCGTTCCGCGAGGCGCATCTAGCCCAGTTCCAGCTCGATTGATCCCCAACGAACCGTATGTCCGAGCCGGAAGCGTAAGCGACGGTCTTCTTTCCGTCGCTTACGCTTCCGGCTCGGCAAGTCAGGTTCGGAAAACGGCCCAAGGAGATGCGATGACCTGGAACGACATTCCACGCGATCCATCTGTCAAAACGCTGCGGCAATTCGCCGGCCTGTGTCTGCTGTTTTTCGGCGGTCTCGGCGTCTGGCACCTGAGTCACGACCGAACGGGACTCGGCGTCGGCATGTTGCTGGCGGCGACAGTCGGGTTGCCGGGACTCATCTGGCCAAAGTTCTTGCGGTCGATCTTCGTCGGCTGGATGATGGCGGTCTTTCCGATTGGCTGGTTTGTGTCCCACGTCCTTCTGTCTGTCGTCTACTACGGACTGTTCACGCCGATGGCCGTCATCTTCCGGCTGAGAGGCCGCGACGCCCTGCGACTGCGTCCGGTTGGCCAGGACAGTTACTGGCAGTTGAAGCCTCAGCCAGTCGGCGTCGCGAGTTATTTTCGCCAATTCTGAAGGGAGAAGGGGATATGGAAGTCAAGAACGAGTTCGAGGAGGCTAGCAAGGAGCACTCAGAGGGCGGCCTTCTCGGTGAATACTGGGCATTTTTGAAGCAGAGCAAGAAATGGTGGCTGTTGCCCGCCCTAGTGCTGCTGCTGCTTTTGGGCGCATTGATGCTGGTCTCCGGCAGCGCGGCCGC
>JBBRIK010000569.1:0-4795 GCA_038221045.1 Gemmatales bacterium | reverse complement strand
GAACGGTGGCCAGGGTGGCTCGAACAACGCTCGCGCCGCCAGCGAGGGCCGCAGCCCCCACCGAGCCACGACCCACAGCAGGCCGAGGATGCCCTGGGTGACGCCGAACGCCTGGAGGGCGCGCAGGTCGATGGCATGGAGGCTCAAGGCCCATCCTTGCTCGCGGACCCAGGCCGTCGTGAGGACAGCGACGGACGCGGACAAGACGGCCTGGGCGGCTGTCAGCCACGCGGCGGAGCGATTGGTCCAGGCCAGCGCCAGCCACAGCGCCGCCAGCCAGGCGAGGTGCAAACCGAGCGCGGGCAGGTGTCGCGTGGCGGACGGGCAACCATTGAGCGCCAGCAGCGTGGAGAGGATGGCCGCCATCTGTGTCGGGCGCGTGAAGACGTGCCGGACGCGCCAGCCGAACCAGTGTCCCGCGTTCGCCAGTTGGTCAATTGGCTCGACGGCGACGGCCCAGCGCAGGAGGATACTCGCAAGAAGCAGAAGCGTGGCGGTCAGCAGCAAGGCGGTCAGCCAGGGAAGGGCCAGCGCGTGCGCAGGCAGATCGGCAACGAAGAGATGAGTGAGGCTGACCCAAAGCAAGCTCGCTCCAGCCCATGTCCCGCCTGCCCAGCCGCTGACCCAGGCCCAGAGCAGCATCGCGCCCGAGAGAAGGAGTGCGGCCAGCGTGTACGGCCAACCCTGCGTGGCAGGATTCGCGGTCAGCGCGAGAAGGATGCTCCCCACTCCAGCGACGAGCGTCATCCATTGACAGGCGGCTGTCAACGGATCGCTCCAGTGGCTGCGCTCGCGCTCGATCGGCGTCCCCATGCCGCTCAGTTGGCCGTTGTGTCCGCGCCAGGCGGCCAGCATCGCCAGGGCCAGCGCTTCGCAGGCCAGCACGAATACCCAGGCGACAATGTCCTCGGGAGAACTCCACTCCAGCAGCCAGAGCGTGCCGCCGAGCAGCAGGGTGTATCCGACATAGGACAGCGCGAACAGCCGCCAGCGGACGTTCGCCGCGAGCAGGACGGTCCCTTGCGCCAGGAATACGAGGGCGGCGCGTCCCGGTTCGTCCAGACCGTACAAGGGGCCAGCCAGCAGCAGGGCAAGTCCGCCCAGCACGAGTCCACCGAGCGCGTGATAGATGGCGTCGTTTCTTCGATGGAGCCGGACCAGCACTTCCGCCGTGAGGGCGAGCAGGATCGCCAGCGCGGCCAGCACGACGCTGCTGTCACTTGCCAGCAATGTCTTGAGGATCTCTGCCGCGGGCATCGCGGCCGGCTCTAGATTGCCGGCCAAGAGATGAAACGCGGTGACCGATGCCAGCCCCAGGAAGGGCAGCGCAGCCGCGTGAGCAAAAGAAGCGTGCAGCCGGAAAGCGAAGCCCGCCAGCATGGCCGAGTTGAGGAGGCAGACGAGCAGGAGGCTCAGCGGGTAAGTCCAGGCGAGAGCGGGGGTGGCCAGCATCACAAGCATGCCGAAGAGAGCGACGCCCGTGGCTCCTGTCCGGGCCAGACCGGCCTGGAGAGGCAGCCGCCGATGCAGCAGCAAGCCGGCCGCGACGACGGGCGCGGCAGCCAGCGACAACGGCAGGGCCATTCGCACTCCCTGCGACGTCAGGAACGCCACGCTGACCGCTACAGCGAATCCCGACAGCCCGAGAAAGAGATAGTACGGCACGGCCTGTTGCTGCTCCAGCTCGCCAAACGCGGGCAGTCCGCGGAAGCGCAGCGCCACGCCGCTCGCGAAGCAGGCGACGGCGAGGCAGCCGAGGAGTACGGGAACCCAGAAGGGGGCGTCCGCCGGCAGCCAGGGCAGAGCGAGGGGCGGCGCTGTCGTGCCGACGATGGCCAGCGGGAGCGTCCAGCCTGCGCCGATCTGTCCCTTGCTGATGGTGTGGACCATCCAGGTGAAGACGCCGAGCGCGGCCGTGCTGACGGCAAGTTCGACCAGTCCTCCTTCCTGTCCACGTGCCAGTCCGGCGAGGACGATCAGGTTGAGCGGGACGAGCAGGCTGGCGATGACCAGCAGGCCGCGACTCGTCGATTCCAGTTTCCAGTGATGCAGCGTGTACTGGCCCGCGCCGAAGACCGCGAGCGAGATGCTCGAAACGATGACAAAGGGGAAGTAGGGAATGCGTTCGAGTGTCTGCCACAGCGAGATGACCAGAGCGATCGAGCAGCCGACGATGAGCAGTCCGCCGACCAACTCGCCCCAGAGGATGTTCTTTTCCTCCATGAAACTGCCAAGGACGTCCGCGAAGCGTCGGCGCGGCGGAAGAGGGGAGTTGATCGGCGGCGGTGTTTCTTCGACGACGGGGATCGGGTCCAGGAGGAGAGCCGGTTGGAGGTAGGGAATCTCCTCCGGCTCGGGGACTGCCGGGGAACGCGGACGCGGTGCCACGGTGGGCTGGAGTAACTGAGTCCTCCGGGCGGCAATGCTATCGAGGACGAGTTGCCCTGTTTCGGGCGCGAGGAGACCGAATTCGATGAGACGTTGTATCTGGCGAGTGGCGGCGCTCAGGTCGCGCAGTTCCCCGAGGGGCCTCTCCGGAGCGGGCTGTCGCGGGAGATCGTTCGGTCTGTCATACAGCCAGTAGAAAAAGCGACCCAGGCCTAGGATGAACAGGACAAAGAGGATCAGAAGCCAGAACGTGACGATCGAATCTCCCAAGAGATGTTCCCGTCAAGGTGGACCGGCGAGAAGAACGTATCGAGTGCATACAAGAGTAACCTCAAACTGGCCGGCTAACAACGCTTTTCCTGCCTTCGCAGGGAGGTTCTTGCGAGTAGTGTACTCGCTCCGCGAGTGCGGGAGGGTAGTGCGCTTGCTTCGGAAGAAAGCACTCGAAGAAGAAAATGGATCAGAACACGTTTTCACAAACTGAACGTTTCAAAAAAGTTCTGTCGAATTCCTCGACAAACGATGACAACTCGTAAATCTTGCGGAAGATAGCTCGGAAACCATCCGCCGGAAGATTACGGGTCCGAATCCAGTTGGTCGAAGCTCGCCCGGAAGCGACGAAGGACTGATTTATCCATTCCTCTCTGCCTCGCCGAATACAATCAACTCACGCCCGCACACCCGCCTCGAAGCATCGGCGTCCCTCATGCCTTTCCTTCATCCTGGCCTGCTCGTTTTCCTGCCGCTCGCCGCTCTGCCCATTCTGCTGCACCTGCTCACCCTCTATCGCCTGCGGACCATCGAACTCAGCACCTTCCGCTTCCTCTTCGACAGTTACGTCCAGCAACGCCGCCGCATGCTGTTCCTCGAAGCGCTGCTGGCCATGCTCCGCACTCTGTTCATCCTGTTTCTGATCGTCATGATTAGCCGGCCCGTCGTGGAACAGTCGAGCAAGCTGCTGCCGGGCGGTTCCTCCGGGGGTCGCGACGTGCTCCTGCTGATGGACTGCTCGGCCAGCATGAACGCTCGCTCGGCCGGAAAATCCGCCCTCGAACGCGCCAAAGCGGCCGCGATCGCCGTCGTCGAACGTCTTGGCCGAGAGGACCGTCTCACCCTGGTTCGCGTCACCTCACGGGCCGATGAACTGTTTAGCCGATTCACCACCGACACGAAGGAAGCACGCGAACGGCTCGAAGGCTTGCAGGCCACTTCCTCGCGCGCCAACCTCCACGCCGCCCTTCTCGGCGTCTTCGGACCCGAGTCGCCGCGGCGCTCCAATCCGGTCGTCTACCTGTTCACCGACTGTCAGGCGAGCGGCTGGAACGAGGCCCTCGCGCAGGGAGTCGAGAAGTTCGTTCCGCAGGGGACGCCCTTCTTCGTCGTCAACGTCGCTCCCGACGGCGAGCAGCCCAACGTGGCCGTCCTCGGCGACGCCCCCCGACAGAATCGCGCCATAGTCGGGCTGCCGTTCGCGCTGCAGCCGCGCGTGGTCAATTACTCGAAATCGCAGCTTGCCGAACTCACCCTGGGCGTCTTCCTCGACGAGAAAGAAGTCTTTCGCACTTCACTGACGCTCCAGCCCGGCGAGACGGCCACACCCCGCCTGCCGCCCTATGTGCCGTCTGAGCCGGGCGTCAAGAAGGGACGCTTCGAGATCACTAGCCGCACGCCGGATCGCTTTCCCGACGACGACGTCTTTCGCTTCACGCTCCAGGTCGTGCCACGCGTCAAGGTGCTGCTCGTCAACGGCAACCCCGCCCCTGACGCCATCGACGATGAGGGCCGATTCCTGCGCACCGCCCTGACTGCGAAATCCACGCGTGTCGTCACGGACGGCAAGCCGGACGCCGGCGGCGACTTTCAGCGTTCGCTCGACGTCACCGAGGCGCCGGAGACGACGCTGACCGCGGAGACGCTGCGCGAAATCAACGTGGTCCTGCTCGCCAATTGCGGGAAGCTGACGGCCGCGCAGATGGATTGGCTGCGCGACTACGTCAACCAGGGAGGCGGACTGCTGATCTTCCCAGGGGATCGCGTGACGCCGGAGTTGTACAACCAGCAGCTCTTTCCGGTGCCGGGTCCGCAGAACGAGCAACTGACGCCGGCGCGCTTGAATCCGCCCGAGGGGAACCCCGACGACGAGAAGACGTTCGAGCGCCTCGACGCTCTTGACTTCTCCCATCCCGCGCTGAGCGTCTTCGAGTCTCCCGATCCGAAGGTGAAGCACTTCAAGACGGTGCAGGTCTACAAGCGCTTCAAACTGACGCTCCCCGACAAGAAGGGCAACGCCTGGCCGATGGCGCGGTTCGCGTCGGGAGCGCCTGCCCTGGTCGAGAGCCGCTATGGCGATGGCCGGGTCATCCTGGCCGCTTTTCCCGCTCATCCGCGCTGGACCAACTTGCCCACC
>JBBRIK010000568.1:0-4797 GCA_038221045.1 Gemmatales bacterium | reverse complement strand
ATGATGGTGCACTCCGTCGAGGAATTGCTGCTGCTCGTCGAGGACACCGAAGAAGCTGGCCTGCTCGATGAGGAACAGGCGGACCTTGTCGAAAACGTCTTTCTGATGACGAACAAGAAGGTCAAGGACTGCATGGTGCCGCGCGAGAAGATGGCCAGCATGGAACTCAGTACGCCTCCCGATCAGGTGCTGGAGATCGTCCGGTCGGGAGCGCACACCCGGCTGCCGATCTACGACGGCGAGTTGAACCACATCGTCGGCATCGTCAACACCAAGGACCTCTTCTATCTGTTCAGCCTGAAAGGCATCGTGGTTCTGCAAGACGCCCTGTATCCCGCACTGTACCTGCCGCATGACGAGCCGGTCATCAACGCGCTGCGGCTGTTCAAGAAGTCGCATCGTCACATGGCCCTGGTGCGCGACGACAAGGACAACATCGTCGGCCTGCTCACGCTGGAGGATGTGCTGGAGGAGATCGTCGGCGACATCGAGGACGAACACGATCGGCCGCGCCGCCGGATGCCGAAGGTCGTGCGCCGCAAGGTGCCACGTCCGCCGCCGAAGCCTCCCGAGAAGAAGTGAGGACGGACCATGTTCGATCTGACGGGCCAGCGCGTTCTCGTGACAGGCGGCAGCCGCGGCATCGGCCTGGCCATCGCCCGCGCCCTCGGCCAGCGGGGAGCCAACGTCATCATCACCGGCAGGAAGCTCGAAGGCTTGCAAGCAGCAGCCGAGGAACTGAAGAAAGACGGCATCCAGGCGTCCGTTGAGATGTGTCATCAGGGTGATGCCGATGCCGTCGCCCGAATGTTCGAGCGTCTCGACTCGGCCCATCGGACGCCAAACGCCGTCGTCATCAACGCGGCGACCAATCCCGTTTACGGGCCGCTACTCGATATCGACCTGACGGCCTGGCAGAAGATCCTCGACGTCAATCTGACCGGCGCTCTGGTGACGGCTCAGCAGGCGGCCCGCCGCATGGTGAAGGCAGGCGGTGGCTCCATCGTCTTCATGGCTTCCGTCGTTGGACTCGATCCGATGCCGGGGCTCGGTGCGTACAGCGTCAGTAAAGCGGGACTGCTCGGATTGATGCGGGCGCTGGCGCGCGAGTTGGGACCGCACAAGGTGCGTGTCAATGCCATCGCCCCTGGCCTGATCGAGACGCGATTCTCAACCGCCCTACTCGAAGATCATCAGGCGTACAATCGCATGATGGCAACTACGGCGCTGGGACGGCATGGACAGCCGGAGGACGTGGCGGGGGCGGCTGTGTTCCTTGCGTCGGAAGCGTCGGCGTACATCACGGGACAGGTGCTGATCGTCGATGGCGGCGGGCGCATGTGACCGCGCAATCCCAAACGCAGCCGTTTTATGATTGACAGTCGGCCAGGGTTCTTTTAAGATCATATCTCGTGGGGATCGTTGGATCTCCACTCATCCGGACGCTGAGTCTCCAGCCAGGATTGCTCTCGTGCAATACGATCCGATGCGATTGCCGCTGTAAACTCGCGACAGGCATCCCCTCCCCTGAGGTGGTTGCCTTTTTTTTATCGGCATACCACAATATCGGGACGTTCTGCTGTCCCGATTCGCTTGCTCTCCCAGCCAGAGCGTCGATCGGAAATCCGGTCGCCTCGCTGTTTCGCTGCGGCTTTCTCCCAGGAATAGGACGTCCGGGAGCCTCTGGATATATACCATGGACGGCTTCCTCGCAATCTTATTCGACGTGCCACAAGTGAATGGGCACGGGAGTCGTACCGGCATGACCAGAGATCAACTTCAATCGCGGACGAAGAAAGAACTGGCCGATCAAGCGCGCAAGAAAGGCGTCGCTGGCTGGCACTCCATGCGAAAAGAAGAGCTGGTAGAAGCTCTCGCTCCCGCGCGGGGGAATCGCAAGAAGAAGCCAGTCCGCTCGCGGCCACAGACCGCCGCTGCGCGCAACACGACCGAACAAGATGTCGAGTCGAGTAAGTTCAACGTGGGCGTGCCGACCAAGGACCTCTCCGTCAAGGTCCCCAAGGAGTTGCCTTCTGGCTACGGCAAGGATCACATCGTCGCCATGGTGCGCGATCCTTACTGGCTCCACTGCTACTGGGAATTGACCCGTCATGCCGTCCAGCGCGCCGAGGCCGCCCTCGGTCTCGAATGGCACGGCTCCAAGCCGATTCTTCGTCTCCTCGACGTCTCCAGCGGCGAAACATCGAGTTCCACTGAAACGATCCTCCGCGACATCGAGATTCACGGCGGCTGCAATAACTGGTACATCGACGTCACTTCGCCGCCGAAATCCTACCGTATCGACATCGGCTATCGCGCCATCAGTGGCCGATTCTATGTGCTGGCCCGTTCCAACGTCGTCACGACCCCTCGCGCGGGCGTCAGCGACGTCATCGACGAGAACTGGGCCGACATCGACGTCGGCAAGGCGGAGCGCATCTACGCGATGTCCGGCGGCTTCGATCCGACTGCCTCTTCCCTCGAATTGAGGGAGTTGTTCGAGGAGCGTCTGCGTCGTCCGCTCGGCTCGCCGTCCATCACGAGTTTCGGCTCGGGTTCTCTTCACCTCGGCAGCAAACAGCGCAAGTTCTGGTTCCAGCTCGACGCCGAACTGATCATCTACGGAGCGACCGACCCCGCCGCTCGCGTCAGTTTGCAGGGTCAACCGGTCAAACTGCGTTCCGACGGCACCTTCACGATGCGCTTCAGTCTGCCCGACGGCCGGCAAATCATCCCCGCTGTCGCCACGTCGCCCGACGGCATCGAGGAGCGCACCATCGTCCTCGCCGTCGAGCGCAACACGAAGCATCTGGAGCCGATGATTCACGACGGCAACGAATAGTCGGGATTGGGGGATGGGGGATCGGGATTCGGCCCACTTATCTGTCTCCCCGATCCCCAAATCCCGAACCCCGACGATGAAACGCCGCGACTTCCTCCGTCCTGCCCGTCTCGCCTCGACCGCTGGCCGTGCTGTTGGACTCCTCAACGACGTCACTCCCGACAATCCATCGCCACGATTCGCGGAAGAAGCCGCTCTACTGCACTTCGCGCGGCGAGCCATGGCGACGACCTTCGAGATCATTCTCCCCTTCGGAACGCCCCACGTTCATGAAGCCGCCGGCGCGGCCCTCGACGAGATCGACCGTCTCGAAGCGCAACTCACCGTTTACCGCGACAACAGCGAAATGAGCCGGCTCAATCAACTTGCGGGTTTCACAGCCGTTCGCGTCGAGGAGGGGCTATTCGACCTTCTCGATGAGGCGAAGACGATTTATTGCGAGACGGAAGGGGCGTACGACGTCAGCGCTGGTTCGCTCATCAAGGCCTGGGGTTTCTTTCGCGGCCCGGCGCGAGTGCCGTCCGCCGAGGAGCGAGAGGCCGCCCTGGAGCGTATGGGCATGAAGCATGTCGTCCTCGATCGCGCCGAGCGCACGGTCCGCTATCTCAAGCCGAGACTCGAGATCAACCTCGGCAGTATCGGCAAGGGATACGCCATCGACCGGGCGGCGACGATTCTTCGCGAGGAGTGGGGCGTCAGGTCGGCTCTGCTGCATGGAGGCCATAGCAGCATCTACGCCATTGGCAGCGCTCCTGGCCAGCCGCGCGGCTGGCCCATCACCCTGAGCCATCCGTGGGACCTCGAACAGAAACTTGCAACGATCTGGCTGAGAGATGAGGCGATGGGAACGTCGTCGGCGACATTTCGGCATCTCGAACACGAGGGCCGCAAGCTCGGCCACATTCTCGATCCGCGCAGCGGCTGGCCCGCCGAGGGGACGGCCCTTGCCACCGTCGTCGCGCCAACGGCGAGCCGGGCTGATGCACTGGCGACGGCCTTTTTCATTCTGGGCGTCGAGGGCGCTTGCGCCTACTGCGACGGACATCCCGACATCGGCGCTGCTCTCCTTCCTGAAGGGGAAGAGTTGCTTGTGACGATGGGGGCGAAGCGCTGACGAAACCTCCTCGTGCAACAAAAAGGTTGGACGTCACGAATGACCGCGCTTGCGCTCACCGATGCGATGATCTCGGCTCGGCGATTTTGCCGGCAACCTGACGCTGCTCGGCTCGGTGCCGAACCTCATTGTGATGGAGATGTCGGGCGAACCGGTCGGCTTCTGGCAGTATTTCCGCGTCGGCCTGCCTGGGAAGCTTCTCTCGTGTCTCGCCGGAACGTTGTTGTTACTGCTGATCTGTTGAGTATCGCTCTCCAGTTCCTTGCGGCGTAGTGCGCGGCTCGCTACGCCGCAAGCGGCAAAAAAGGAGTTACGCTGTCGTCTCAACCCTGTTGCTTGTCGGTGTTGTCTCCTTTACACTAACTCTCTTGCGATCCCCACCCGTCGCACTCGCCGCGAGGAAAGACACCATGAATCGTCGTGACCTGCTCAGAAGCGCCGGAGGAGCCGCGCTGGCTCTCGGAACGCTGCCGTTCCCATTAGCCTGGACCGCCGAGGACAAGAAGAGCAAAAAAGTCCTCATGTACACGCGCTCGGAGGGCTACCAGCACTCTGTCATCACGCGCGGCAAGCAGAACGCACTGTCCCTGGCCGAGAAGATCGTCACTGATCTCGGCAAGAAGAACGGGTTCGACGTCGTCTGTGAGAAGGACGGCCGGGTCTTTCTGTCAAAGGACTTCGCGGACTTCGATGGCTTCGTCTTCGAGACGCAGGGCAACTTGCTCAGCGAGAAGTGCCAGGACAACTCGCCGCCGATGACCGCTGACGGCAAGAAGGCACTCCTTGACGCTGTCGCCGGCGGGAAGGGTTTCGTCGGCTGTCACTGCGCCAGCGACACCTT
>JBBRIK010000567.1:0-4797 GCA_038221045.1 Gemmatales bacterium | reverse complement strand
GCTTCGGTTTGATGAGCGAGCAAGTCGGAGTGATAAAGGCGATAAGCCGGCAGGACTTCCGCGAACAGAGCGAGGACATGTTGAGCCTGGCCGACGTCACGAAAGGCGCTGCTGCCGCCGCTGTGCAGTGCGGCAAGGCGTCGGCTCAGCCACTGATGCAGAACGTACCAGGGCAGGGCCTGGCCGCGCTCGGCAAGATAAGCGAGGACGTCGTGAACCTGATTTTCCCAGCGCGGATCGGGCCGTCCGTCGGAAAAGTTGAGATAGCCGAGGAGCGTCGCCGGCGTGCCGTGCTGGTCCAGCTCCGCAAACAGCTCATCCACGTTCCCGCCTCCCGGATCGAAGTTCCCTCTTCTCTCCAGCATAGCGAAGCGGCCTTCCCGACACCAGCGCGAGGGCCGCTTCCGGTGGACGAATCGGCGCGGCGTATTGTATGATGCCCCACGCCCCCGCGCGGAAGGAGACGTCCCATGAACATGATTCCCTCTCGGCCCCTGGTCGAACTCACCGTCTACCCGGATCGCGACGGACAACTCAGTGAAATCGGACAATGACAGGGGCTTCCCGCCTTCGACCAGCCGACTGTCGCCAGCGTTTTTCTCCTACCGTGGAGGCAATGTGATCGTCGATGTCCATTCTCACGCCTGGGAATATCCGCGTCATTTCACCGACGATTTCCGGAACCAGGCGCGGCGTGCCAAGGCGGGCGAGGAACTCGATCTCACCGTCACTTACGAGGATTATCAGCGCGCCTCTGTGCCGGGCGTGACGACCATCGTTTTCGGCGGCAAGGCCCGGTTGAGCGGATTGTGGGTGGAGGATCGTCACGTCGCTCAGTATGTGGCGGCCCACCCGGACTCGTTGATTGGCTTCCTCTCTGTGGACCCGACTCAGGAGGGTTGGGAGCGGGAGTTGGAAGAAGGACACCAGCAACTGGGGCTGCGCGGCGTCAAACTGTTGCCGATGTACGCCGGCTTTCGCCCGGACGACACCCGCCTCGATCCCCTGTGGAAGTACGCAAGCCGGCATCGGCTACCCGTCCTCCTGCACACCGGGACGACGTTTGTCTCGCAGGCGCCGCTGGTATGCACCCTCCCGCGGCACCTGGACCCGGTTGCCGTGCGTTTCCCCGAGTTGAAGATCATCCTCGCTCATCTGGGACATCCCTACGAGGGGGAGTGTGTGGCCGTGATCCGCAAGCATCCCAACGTCTATGCGGACCTGAGTGCGCTGCACTATCGGCCCTTCCAGTTGTATCACAGCCTGATGCTCGTGCAGGAGTATGGCGTGTGGGATAAGGTCCTGTTCGGGACCGACTATCCCTTTACCAACGTCCAGGCGACGCTGGCGGGACTGCGGGGACTGAACGGTATGGTCGAGGGAACGCGGCTGCCTCAACTGAATGGGCAGGCCATTGAGGATCTGATTCATCGTGAGAGTCTGTCTCTGCTGGGACTCGTATGAAGTGACCGGGAGCGGAGCCGAAGCAGCGCTACGCCGCAAGCGGCAAGCAGGACTTCGTTGACGCGCTTCGCACAATGAGAGATGATGCGCTGGGAGTTGGTCCGGAGAACCATCATGCTCAGGCGCGTCGCCTTTCAACTGTTACTGGTCGGCCTGTTGCATTCCTCGACCGCGTCAGCCGGTGTGGACCTGCACGGCGATCACTTGCCGCCGGGCGCTCTGGCCCGGCTTGGGACGAGCCGGTTGCGCCACGATCACAGCATCCAGCACCTGGCCTACTCCCAGGAGGGAACGAAGCTCACTGTCGCGGGCGGCCGGACCGTCAGCGTCTGGGATGCAGATAGCGGCCGGCGACAGTTCCGGTTCTCACTCGATTCCAAGACGCCTCTCCACCCGCTCGCTTTCTCTCCCCACGGTCAACTCGTCGCGGCAGCCGACGACGATGGGCTCATCCATCTGTACGAGGTCTCCACGGGCGAGCAATTGCATACCCTGAAGGGTCATCCCGGGACGGTGGTTGTCGCGGCCTTCTCTCCCAGGGGCGGCGTCCTCGCTTCCGGCGGCATGGACGGGACGATTCGGCTCTGGGAACTGAGGACCGGCCAGGAGCGTCTTTGCATACCCGCACCCCATCATTGCCGCTCCGCGCTCGCGTTCAGTCCGGACGGCGAGACACTCGCTGCCGCCGGCGACAATGACACGGTTTGCTTCTGGAATCCCGCGACGGGCAAGGAACTGCGTCGCCTCAAGGGTCCCGATCAGCCCATCGAATCGATCGCGTTCAGTGCGGATGGCAAGACGCTTGCCTCGGCCGGCAGGGAGCCGTTCCTTCGGCTATGGGACGCTGCCACGTGACAGCAGACGCATGTGCTGAAAAGCGACACGATGCATATGAGACAGGTGGCCTTTGCTCCGAAGGGCAAGACCATCGCGGCGGTGAGTTACGACGCGAAGGTTCGCCTCTGGGACGCCGGGACGGGCAGTCTCCTGCACCGGATCGATCTGGCCGGCTCCGAGAACGTGACCCTCGCGTTTCATCCCGATGGCGGGACTCTGGCGATCACCTCGAATGCAGCCGTCTTGCTATTCGCGGTCGCGACGGGCAAGGAACGGAAGCCGTGCGAAGGACACCGGGCCGCCATCCGGAGCGTGGCGTGTTCGCCCGACGGCAAGAGCATCGCGACGGCGAGCGAGGACGGTACGCTTCGGCTCTGGGAGGCGCGAACCGGCAAGCCGATGGCTCAACTGGAGATGGGCTGGACAGAGTTGCCGAGGGTTGTGTTCTCGCCGGATGGCAAGCGTTTCGCCGCGAGTGGCTACTGCGGGCTGCAAATCGGCATCCTCCACTGCTGGACCGTCGGCGAGCTTGCGAAACCGCTCTGGTCCGTGG
Source organism: Gemmatales bacterium (assembly GCA_038221045.1). Classification (GTDB taxonomy): domain Bacteria; phylum Planctomycetota; class Planctomycetia; order Gemmatales; family Gemmataceae; genus JBBRIK01. The sequence continues at coordinate 1,943 of JBBRIK010000567.1, read as the reverse complement.
AGAATCAGGAACACCGGGAACACATCATTTTCTCCCCCAACGGCGCGCTGCTGGCATCTCGTTCCCGTCAGGGGCCGGTACAGATACTCGACTCGGCGACAGGCGAAGCCTCGCCCTGGCTACCTCAGGGTGCCATCAGCGCGGCCAGCGATTCCCTGCTGCCGACGCAAGTCCTCTCCCCAGACGGCCGCTTGCGGGCCACAGCGGAGTCCGGCTGTCTGCATGTCTGGGAGCGTCACACCGATCGGGAAGTGTTGCAATTTCAGAGCGATGATTTTCGCATCGAATGCCTCGCCTTCGCGCCAGACAGCCGAACGCTCGTCTCCGGCGGGTCAGGAGCGGCGGCGCTGGTGTGGGACCTGGCCCCGTCGAGAAAAGGCGACGGACAGTCTCCGGAACAACTCTGGGACTTGCTTGCGGGAACAGACGCGACAGCCGCTCACCGAGCGATCTGGAGCCTGGCGTCTGAAAAAGGCGTGGCGTTGCTGCGCGAGAAGCTGCCCCACATGCCGGACCTGTCTCCCGACGAAATCCGCCAGTTGATCGAGGACTTCGATGGGCCAAGGTTCGCCCAGCGCGAGGCGGCCTCGCAACACCTGCGGCAACTCGGACGGCGCGCCAGACCGGCGCTATCCGAGGCCCTTGAAAAGCAGCCGACGCTGGAATTGCGAAGGCGTGTGGAGAAACTGCTTGCGCTACTGGAAGCGCGCGAGACGGGGCTGCCAGTGGGAGAGGAGTTGCAACAACTGCGGGCCGTATGGGCGCTAGAGCTTGCGGGGACGAAAAAATCGCGGCTCGTGCTGGGAGCGGTGACGCTGGGGCCCGTCACGCCACGGGTCGTGGAAGAGGTACGCGCCGCCTTACATAGAGGCAGATGATCCCCTTGGACGCGCGTCCCGCAGCAGTCCCATTCGAGTGCCACTACACCGGCAATCAACCGGTTAGCCTATCTCGTCAAAGGGGAATCAGGGATAGGGTTTCCGTCACGATTCACTGGCCCTCTAACGTCCTGACGGTGGGATCAGTTGCCGCATCGGTTGCGAGAAGCTGGAAAATCGAATAACCGTTAGCCGTGGGCGATCCGAACCCACATGGCCGCGAATGCTTTCGGTGACCATCCCACCAGATCCGATACCTGGCCGTCGCCAATCTCGACTACCCGCAACACACCGTCCCGCCGCTGCGCGACATCGACGGCGAAGAACTTGCTCGGGATCCTCTCAGTGCACTGCTGCACAATCTCAGGAACGGGGGTTCCCTCCGACGCGGCGTACCCAACCCCGTGCAGAACGAAGTAGCGCTGCTCGGACTCCGGCATGAACTCCTCAACTCGGCGGACGCAGATACCGCCTTCGATCTCTCCGCGATATTCTCGCATCTCGGCGATCAAAGCGGGGGTCTCGGACGGTTCTCGCACGATTGAGCCGCGCGCGGTCTTGAGCGACTTCACATAGTCCTTCAAGAAATACGCACTCCAGTCCAGTTCCCGCAACGCACCGACAAGATCGGCTTGCGCTGGGTACACCCGCGTCTCTGGCGTCAGGTCGGAGATCAGGGGATACCAGTTCGGCAGGTGATGAGTGGCCAGGTATTCCTGCGGGCTGGTGAATGCCCTGGCCCCACACTGCTCAATCGCTCGGACGAGAGCCGCGTATTCCTCACCCTTGACCATCCAGCCCCGGTAGACGACCTGACACCCAGGCGGGATGTGTCGGAGCAACCTCGATCCCGCCAGCACTGCATCTGAAAACAGAGATGTGGAATGGCCGACTTGCGTGACAGCGTGCCATTGGTCGGCGAACATCCCCTCTGGAACAGTTGGGTCGGTTGAATCGGTCGGGAAAAGAAAATGCATCGGCGTACTCACTCCTGCGCGGCTGTCTCTGGATTGCCTGGAGGACGACGCTTGCCACACGTTCAGGATGCAAGCCTTCCTCGAAGAC
>JBBRIK010000566.1:0-4799 GCA_038221045.1 Gemmatales bacterium | reverse complement strand
CGGCGAGGAGCAGGGCCAGGTTGATGTCGATGAGCGGAGCAATCCAGCTCGGCACCGCGGGAAGGCGTCCCATCACTTCCATGAACGCGGGCATGGCCATGTCCGGAGAGGCGACGAGCGGTTTGCCCGCCAGGTGGGCTGCTTTCTGAAGCTGGAGCGAATAGCCGACGACATAGACCCCCAACCCAAAGTAAAGGCCCTGTCCCAGGCTCAAAAGTCCCGTGTAGCCCCAGACGAGGTCCACACTGAGGGCGAACAGGGCCAGTGCCATGTAGCGGGAGTAGAGTTCGAGCCAGTAAATGTCGTCCCCATAGGCGACCCCCGGGTAAAAGAGGGCGGACAGGATCGCCGCGATCGACAGCCAGCCGATAAACTTGAGCCAGGGAATTGGCTGACGGGCCGCGGGCAATGCGGCCGACGGAGACGAAGCCAGCGCGTCACTCATAGGACCGCTCCTTCGTTGCGAACAGTCCGGAAGGCCGGATCATAATGAAACCGATCACGAGGAGCAGCACGAAGATCAACGGCAGGGTATCGCTGTTGGAACCAATGATCCGGTTCCAATCCTCGGACGAAATGTCGAGCTTACCGGCGGCGTCTTTGAGCCATTCGCTGCCAAGCAACTTGGCCAGCACGCTTTCGCTGATGCCGATAGTAGCGCCGCCGGCCACAACGCCCCACATCTGGCCCATTCCGCCAAGGATGACAACCATGAAGGCTTTTACAATGTATTCGCCTCCCATGTTGTACTTCGCGTTGTACTGGTGCGCCAAAATACAGCCGGCGACCCCGGCCAATCCGGAAGCGAAGGCGAAGGTCAAGGAATCGATCCGTCGCGTGGAGATTCCCAGGGCGGAGGCCATTTGCCGATTCTGAACGACGGCGCGGATCTTCAACCCAAAGGACGTCCTGAAAAACCAAAGATAAACCGCCAGCAAACAGAGGGCAGTGATGCCGATCGTGAAGACGCGGAAGATTGGAATGGCCACTCCGCCGAGGGGCCAGTTGCCTTGAAGGGCTTCGGGTACATGGATCGGCGGCAGTTGAGGGCCAAACGTCAAATTCACGAGTTGCTGGATGATGATGCCAAAGCCCCAGGTGGCCAGGAGCGTGTCGAGAGGACGGCCATAAAGGAACCGCACCAGGCAAACTTCCAGGAGATAGCCGACAATGCCTACCAGGATAAACGAGAAACCGATCGCCCAGTACAGGTTCAGTTGCAGGCCGAAGTTCGTCTCCCATCTCGTGAAACCTATCGAATCCGGATCAAGTCCGACAAACCGGGAGAGTCCGGACAGGATGCGGCCCCAGTTCCGAACGGCAATGGAGATGGCGTTCTTATCTTCAACGAGATAGGCCGTGTAAGCCCCGAGCATGAGCATTTCACCGTGAGCCATGTTAATCACCTTCATCACGCCAAAGGTGATCGACAGACCCAGAGCGGTGAGAATCAGGATCGAACTGATGCTCAGCGCGTTGAAAAGCGTTTCCGAAACCGGAATGAGGTCCATAAACGCAACGCCAGGGAGAGAGGAGGGTGCGTTCTGAAGTAATTCGTGCACGGAGGCGGCTGCGCTTTCGCTCAGCCGCCCCGCTGCGTTGCGGTTACGAACCGGGCTTGACGGAGGCGCCCTTGGTCCAGTCGCAACCCTTGCCGGGGAACGCGATTTGAGGATAGGGTTCCGGCGCGAGCAGGTCCGTTCGGTAGACGATCTCAAACTGTTTGTCGTCGCGGATCTTGCCCATGAGGAAGGGCTTGTAGGTGTGCTGTGTCTTGGGGTCGAGCTTCACCTTGCCGCCAGGGGCGTCGAACTCGATGCCGCTCTTGAACGCCTCGCGGACCTTGTCCACGTCAGTACTCCCGGCCTTCTCGACGGCCATCTTCCAGAAGTAGACGCCGATGTACGCCGCCTCGATCGGATCGTCGGTGACGCGCTCCTCACCGTACTTGGCCTTGAACTTCTTGACGAACTCCTTGTTCTTGGGTGTATCGATACTCTGGTAATAGTTCCAGGCGGCAAGGTGCCCCTTGAACTCGGACAGCGAGGTGAGAGGCCGCAGTTCGTCTTCGCCGACACTCACCGCGACGACCGGGACCTTGTCCGCGCTCAGACCCTGGGCACCCAGTTCCTTGTAGAACTTAACGTTGCTGTCGCCGTTAATTGTGCTGAAGACCACGTCTGCCCCGGATTTCTTGATGTCCTGAACGATATTAGCGTAGTCGGAATGCTCGAACGGAGTGTACTTCTCGGCAACCGGTTCCAGACCCTTGGACTTCAGATACTTGATGATAATCAGGTTGGCGGTGCGGGGGAATACATAGTCCGTCCCCAGGAGGTAGAATTTTTTCTTCTCGCCGCCTGCCTTGCTCAAGAGCCACTCGACCGCGGGCAGGATCTGTTGGTTCGGAGCGGCCCCGGTGTAGACCACGTTCTTCGAGCACTCGTTGCCCTCATACTGCACCGGGTAGAAGAGCAGACCGTTGTTAGCCTCGAAGATCGGCAGTACGTTCTGGCGGCTGACCGAGGTCCAGCAGCCAAATACCGCGGCCACCTTGTCCTTCAGCAGCAGCTTCTTGGCTTTTTCGGGAAAGACATCGGTGAATTTCGACTCGGGATCCTCGATGATCGCCTCGATCTTCTTGCCGAGAACTCCGCCCTTCTCGTTGATCTCCTCAATGGCCATCAGTTCGACGTCTTTGAGGGACTTTTCACTGATCGCCATGGACCCGGTCAGCGAGTGCATGATGCCGACCTTGATGGTATCCCCGCCGCTGTTGGGGCCGCCCTCTTCTTTCTTGCTGCTACAGCCCACGGGGACCATTGCCACGAGGACCAGGCTAACCACGAGCAGCGTGGCTCGACCGGCGCGCCGGAATGCCTTGTTGGGTGCCATCCGGTCGGTTTCGGAGGGGGTCGTTTTCAAGTCGGATTCTCCCATGTGTGTACGGACCGCTCCCCAGGAGAGGAAGCGAAATCCGAATAAACCGCTACCATCAAGCAACCTGTGCGCCATTCCACCTGCTTGAAAGCCCTCAGGCTGTCGGGAAACTCCCTAATTGATTTGTCATCAGGAGTTTAGAATGAGTGGGAACTGTCGAAATGTGAAGAAATGAAGCAGAAGAGGGATGACTTCCCTCTCCTGCTTTGCCTATTTCAAAGGCGGTGCTGCACGGATGTTAGGCAGACTCTTAGAACTGGATAAGCCAGTCAATGGCGGCGGTGAACTGGCTGCGCCGGTTGCCATTGTCGAAGACGCGGGTGTCGGCGAAGTCGCCGCGAACTTCAGGGCGGATGCGGAGGAACTTGCAGGGATGGTAGTCGAAGCCCAGGGTCGATTCTCCATAGTGGGCATCGAAGCCAGTCCGTGTGCCCTTCTCATCGCGGTAGTATTCCGTCCGCAAATTGAGATCGAGTTTGCAGGACAGATGCGTGCTGAAGATATTGTAGATGCCGTAGAAGGCGGCCGTGCCGCGGGGCGTGTTGCGATCCCAGCCGAAGTCGCTCTGGACGATCTGATCGAGATACTTGCTCCAGTTGTGCTGGAGGCGAACCTCGAACGTGTAGTCGTAGTCTCCGGCCAGACCCGGAGCGGCAAAGATCGCGTTCTCTCCGACATAGGTCGAGGCGCTGATCAGCGTCTTCTTCTCTTCCGTCAGCCAGTAATTGACCTGGCCGATGTAGCAGTAAGACGAATCGCTGCGCTTGGTGTAGAAAGTGTTCGCGCCGAGGGTGACGCCGCTGAGGACGTCCAACTGCTTGTTGACGTGCCAGTTGGCGAGGATGCCGGTGAACGCGCCGTCCTGGCTGTAGAACCACTGGTAGTCGCTGGAGTAGAGCGGACGATACGGGGCCAGGGCCGAGTTGTACCCGATGATGGTACCCATGCGCCCGGCCTTCACATCGACGCCGCCCTCGGTCAGCATCGGCAGGTGGGCCGACACATAGAGCTGGCGGAAGTCATGGCTGAACCGCGGATCGCGCGGCGGATCGTCAATGCCCCCCTTGGGCTGGAGCAAGGAAGCATCGGCCCCGGCATAGTAGGTGGCGTTGAAGCCGAACGACAGTTTCTCCGGATCGAGCTGCCGTTCGATGACGACCGCGAGTTGATTGACGAGGAATTCGTCGCCGAAACGGTTTTCGCGCGGCTGGACAGTCAGGGGATCGTGACCGGTACTCGAGTAGGTGTAGCCGGAGTCGGCCCAGCCGAAGACGCGAAGGCGATTGCACTTCATGCACTCGCCGAAAGCGGTGTTCTCGAAGAGCTTGATATCGTCCGGCAGAGGCGGCCCCCATTTGTCAGCAGGCGTCGGACTTGAGGGCGTGTCGGGAGCCGTCGGCGAGGGGCCGATGGGCCGGGGAATATCGGTCTGGCCCTGGACTCCTGCCGTACACGCGGCCAGCAGTAAACTGACTCCGATCCATCGTCCTGACGACATGGGAGAAAATCCTTTCATTCTCTTCACGGATGCACCATGCTCATGAGTAGAGTTGCCGAAGGAGAGAGAGCAACGCTGCTCTGTTGCGGCAATGGTGGGTCACAACATAATCATCGAGCCGCGACATGATGAAGCTTTATGGACGAAGCGGGGCGGGTTCGCGAATGAGGACGCAAAGGACCGCCAACGAGGATTTTGCCGGATGCGCCTTGTCACTGTCTGGCTCATCTTTTAGGATTCCGCCATCTTTCCAGGCGAAAGGGCCGACTGCCGATGCACCTGACTCCACAGGAACGCGACAAGCTCCTGATTTACGTCGCCGCCGAACTGGCGAAGGCCCGGCGCGCGCGCGGTCTCACGT
>JBBRIK010000565.1:0-4801 GCA_038221045.1 Gemmatales bacterium | reverse complement strand
CTTTCCTGTCAGGAGGTGTCGCAACCCCTGTTAAGCAGGAAAGGCTCCTCTTTGTAAAGAAAAAACGGGAGTCAACGTCTTGCGTCGCCAGAACTAGCGCTGTTTCCCGACGATTCCTTGATGCCAGGGCGACCGCACCCGCGCGAGCAGTTTGAGGACTTCATCAATGTCGGCTAGCAAATCCTTGTCGATCTCACGGAGACTCTCGTTGACCGGAAGCGTCTTCGACTTCTCCGTGCGGGAGAGGCCAGCGTCCCGTTCCTCGCCGGGTTTCCGCTTTGCCTCTCCTTTGGCGTCCGCGGTTTGCTGGTCGCCGGCAGCTCCACATCCTGCGAGAAGGAAGCACAGGCCCAGGGGAATCGATGCGATGGTTGTCCGAATGGTCATGGTTGTCCTCCAACGAAGCCTTATGAGGGATTTGAGTGACATGCCGCCGATCATGCGGCGGTCTCGCCGATTCACAGTGAAAGTTTCCTGACGCAGCGGAGCTACTTCTTCGCCTTCAGTTCCGTGATCAGCCCGATCATCAGTTTGTGCTGCGCGTTGAGGTAACCGTTGCGCGGCAGCGAGTAGCGCTCGATGGTTCCTCCGGCCAGGCCGTCGAGGAACATCGCCTGAATTTCCCGGCCCACGCGCTCGCTCTCAACCGTGAGGCGGGCTTTATGGATTTCGGCCTGCCTCAGCGCGGCCGGCACGCTCGCGAGGAGCAGGGCCTTCACGACCGCTACCCGATCGCCCGATAGATAGATGTCGGGCAGCCGCAGCGAATCCAACAGACTCGGTATGGCGTCCGCCCCGCGAGCGCGAAGCGCTTTCTTGCCCCGATCGGCAAAGGCAGCGTCAGCATCGAGCGCCATCAAGAGGTAAAACTCGACGACTGGGTCGTGTCTCAGGTCGCGGAGGTACTCCAGGTAGGCGGGACGGCTGCCCTCTCCATCCGTTCGTCTCAAATTCAGGAGGTCGAAGTACATGAGGCCGTTCTTTGCCACCGCGAGGCGAAAGTAGCGCGCCGTCTCGGTCGGTTCGTCGAGGGCCATTCTGCCCATGCCGAGGCGAAAATAGTTGTCGGCCAGGTCCGTCTCCTTCTCGACCCGTTTGCGGCACTCTTTCGAGTAGTCCGCCACATCCTTGACGAGCGCGGCTTTCTCTTCGGTGCTCGGAGGGTCCGCCCATAAGCCGGCGTCTGAAATACTCACGACCAGGATCGCAACCCCGCACAATCTGTTTCGGTTCATCTCGCCCTCCGGAAAAGGGGGCCGGCATTCCGAGGAAGCCGGCCGCTCCGCCCACATGTTCACAGTCTCCCGTATCGTTTGTCGCCGTCACTTGGCCGGCCGGATGCGCCACAGTTTGACCGTCTTATCCCCGCTCCCGGAGGCAAGCCAGCGGCCGTCGGGGCTGAACGCCACGGCGGTCACGCCGCTCGTATGCCCCTCGAAGACGGCCAGGGGCTTACCCGTGGCCGCGTCCCATAACCGGATCGAACGGTCCATGCTCCCCGTCGCCAGCGTCTTGCCGTCCGGGCTGAACGTCACCGCACGCACGGAGTCTCTGTGCTCGCCTTTGAGGGTGAGCAACAGCCGGCCCGTCTCCACCTCCCAGATTTTCGCCGCCACCTCCTCATTTCCCGTCGCCAGCCATTTGCCGTCCGGGCTGAAGGCCAGGGACGACACGAACTGGGCGTGGGCCTTGATCGTGGTTACCTGCCGGCCGGTGTTCGCGTCCCATACCTGAGTCGTCCTGTCGGTGCTGCCCGCGGCCAGCCTTTTCCCGTCCGGGCTAAACGACAGGCAGGTTACGAAGCGCGTGTGGCTGAGCGTGTGGCGGTTTTTCCCCGTCGCCGGGTCGTCCAGATAAATCTTCTCGCTGCTCTCCACCCGAGCCAGCGTCTTGCCATCCGGGCTGAACGCCAGGCACACGCAGCCGTGTTTGAGCGTCTTTCGTATCGTGCCTTCCTTCACGTTCCAGATCTCCAGATCCTCTCCACCTCGACCCCCCGATGCCAGGGTTTTGCCATCCGCGCTGAAGGCCACATAGTCCACGTCTGCCCATGTGTGAGAGGTCGGAGCCGCCCAGCAATTCTCCCGCTCCTTACCGGCCGCCACGTCCCAGAGCCTGAGCGTCTCTTCACTGTAAAAATGCTCGCTGGATCTCCTCGTCCCCACGGCCAGCAGTTTCCCGTCCGGGCTGAAGGCGAGCGCGTTCACCTGATTCGTAAGTCCCTTGAACGTGACGTTCTCCGCGACCTGCCCCAGGTCCCAGAACCTTACGGTCCGGTCGAAACTCGCCGAGGCGAGCGTCTTGCCGTCGAGGCCGAACGCAACGGAGCGCACCCGATCAAAGTGGCCGTTGAGGTTACCCAGTTCCTTGCCCGTCGCCGCGTCCCACCACTTGACGACACGGTCCTCGCCACCCGAGGCGAGCGTCTTGCCGTCCGGGCTGAACGCCACAGCGTGGACCTCCTGCTCATGCCCCTTGAGGGACAACCGCAATTTGCCCGTCGCCGCGTCCCACAGTTTCACGGTCCTGTCCGCGCTGCCGCTGGCCAGCGTCTTGCCGTTCGGGCTGAACGCCACGGAGCGCACCTCCTTCGAGTGTCCAACGCGGACAGGCAGTTCCTTGCCCGTCGCGAGGTCCCACAGCCGCACCGACTCGTCGTCGCTCGCCGAGGCCAGCGTCTTGCCGTCGGGGGCGAACGCCACGGATCGCACTTCTCGGGTGTGTCCCTTGAGAGTCGTCTGCTCCTTCCCGGTCGTGGCGTCCCAGATTTTCACGGTGCGGTCCGCACTCGCTGAGGCGAGCGTCTTGCCGTCCGGGCTGAACGCGACGGACTCTACCCGGTCGGAGTGGCCTTTGAGCGCGGAGATTTCCTTGCCCGTCGCCACGTCCCAGAGCTTGATCGTCTCGTCGAAGCTCGCCGAGGCCAGGGTCTTGCCGTCAGGGCTGAATGCAACCGCGGCCACCCAGTCGGTGTGTCCCTTGAGAGTCATCCGCTCTTTACCCGTCGCCGCGTCCGACAGCCTCACGGTCCTGTCCGCACTGCCGGAGGCCAGCGTCTTGCCATCCGGGCTGAAGGCCACGGCGAGACAGCGGTCCCCATGCGTCAACGGACCGCGCGGGGCGGCTGGAGCGTCCTTCTCGGCGGACTTGACGGGGCTTGCAGGAGTCCAGGCGACCCACGCCAGGACAAGGCTCAACAAGACGGCGATACTGTGCCTCTGCATTTTGTTCTCCTGGCCCTCGAGGGAAGAGAGGAGCCTCCTCCCGATTCCGCGATGCGATTATTCATGCAAGGAAGCCCGCCGCCCCTCGCGCCGGATGGTCGTCCGGCGCGGGGGAGGCGGTGCATTCCTGGGCAACGGTCGGTCTGGGAGATGTGTTGTTTCGCGATCCCGTATCGCTATGGAACGATGTCCAACTGCAAATTGTGTCCCTGGAACTTCGGATCCCTGGAGTGAACCGGATACCAGCGTTTGTTAATCAGGGCGCGGGCGTCGTAGTCGTCGGCCCGGGGGAGATTCTTAAAATTCACTGTCCCCCGCCGCCCGTTGTCGTCGGAGGTGATGCCTGACCTGACGACGACACCCTTGCGCAGAAGTTCGACCTTCACATTCGGGATGAACTCGTACTTGCCGTCCCGCGGGGAGCGGTAGACACGAACGTGCACCAGGAGCAGGTCGGACGCGGACGCGACCTCGCTGCCGCTGATGAGCGCGGTAAACGCGATCAGGCCGGCGAGACAGTACTTTCGGAACATGCTCGTCCTCCAAAAAAAGGTACACGATGTGACGCACTGAGGAGACGCTGACTCACCTCGCGGCTGCACCGCAGGCCATCGAACCGTGCGGCGATCCGTCCTTCCCCTCTCGATTGCCTTGTCTCTTGTCCCGTCTTCTTGAACAGCGTAAAATCAATCCCAAACCTGTCAGCCGGCCCGATATTTTTTCCCGGAAGGTGCAAGACGATGGAGCCGGGAGTCATCACGGCCTTGCTCAAGCGAGTGCGGGAAGGCGTGCCAAATGCCCTCGCCGAACTGGTCGCCCTCATTGAGGAAGACTGCCGCAACCGCGCCAGCGGCTTGCTGCGCCGCGAGCGTCCCGGCCACCCCCTTCAGACCGGCGACCTCTATCACGAGGGCCTCCTCAAACTCATCCAGGGCAATGAGATCGCCCAGGCCGAGAACAGCGGCCAGTTGTTCTTCGCCTACTCCCGGGCCATCCGGCGATTGCTCGTCGATCATGCCCGCCAGCGCCGCGCGGTGATCCACGGCGGCGGCCGCGAACGCGAACCCCTCGACGACCTCGTCGAGCAGGTGGAGAAGCTCAGCCGCAGTCAGGTGATCGACCTCAACGACGCCCTCAACGCCCTGGCGGTGGACTTTCCGGAAGAAGCTCGCGTCATCGAGATGCGTTACTTCGGCAACCATACCCTCGATGAGATCGCGGGCATCCTCGACCTGTCGCCCAGCACGGTGCAGCGCCGGCACACGTTTGCCACGGCCTGGCTCCGCGTCCGCCTGGGGCCTGGAGTAACGCCGTGAACCCCGACACCCAACACAACCCCGTGCGGCGTTTGTTCGACGCCGCCTCGACCCTTGCGCCCGAGGCACGGCCCGCGTTCCTCGATCAGCACTGCACCGACCCCATCGTCCGCCGGCAGGTGGAACAACTCCTCGCCGCAGTCGATTCCGGTTCGGGAACCGACGACAATGCGGAGCGCACCCAGGCCGCGCCGGACGGGCAGGCCGCGCCCGAGGCGCTGCCGATCCTGCCCGGCTTCGAGTTGCTCCGCGAACTGGGGC
>JBBRIK010000564.1:0-4805 GCA_038221045.1 Gemmatales bacterium | reverse complement strand
GATCGTCACGCCCATCACGTCCTCTGCCTTCGCGATGGCCGAATCCAGTGCCAGGGCGCTCCCGCCGACGTGCTGCGTCAGGAAGTGATCGCCCAGACCTTTGGCGTCGGCGCTCACGTCTTCTCCCATCAGCATTAACGAGTACAAAGGACAAAGGACAAAGGACGAACGATGTCTTCGTTCGTCCTTTGACCTTTGTACTTCGTCCATTTTTTGGGGCAGGATGATGACCGATCGAAAACCCGCTGCGCTGTTCGTCCTCATTCTTCTGGCCGGCGTGACGCTCGCGGCCGAGCCTTCCGTCAAGGAGGCGAGCGCCGACGTCAAGAAACGCATCGACGCCGAGTACGTCGAACTGGAGGCGCTCTACAAGCATCTGCATAGCAATCCCGAACTGTCGCTCATGGAAGTACAGACAGCGGCCCGGCTGGCGAAGGAACTGAAGCAGATCGGCTTCGAGGTGACGGAGAAAGTCGGCGGCACCGCCTCGACCGGCATCGTCGGCGTCCTGAAGAACGGCAAGGGACCGACCATCCTCGTGCGGACCGACATGGACGCCCTGCCGGTCGTCGAGCGGACCGGCGTGCCATACGCCAGCAAGGTGCGCGTCCGCGACAGGAATGGTCAGGACGTCGGCGTCATGCACGCGTGCGGCCACGACATGCACATGACCTGCTGGACCGGCACTGCGCGCGTCCTGGCAGCCCTGAAGGATCACTGGTCCGGCACCCTCGTCTTCATCGGCCAGCCGGCGGAGGAGATCGGCACGGGAGCAAGGCTCATGCTCGCCGATGGCCTTTTCAAGCGATTTCCGAGGCCCGACTACGCTCTTGCCCTGCACTGCGACAGCTTTCGGCCTCATGGCACGATTGCCTACAGCGAGGGGCTGGCGCTGGCCAACGTCGATTCGGTGGACATCACGGTGCGCGGTAAGGGCGGCCACGGCTCGGCCCCGCACACGACTATCGATCCCATCGTGCTATCGGCGCGGATCGTCCTCGATCTGCAAACGCTGGTCAGCCGGGAGATTAGTCCGACCGATCCCGCCGTCGTCACGGTAGGCTCGAGTCACGGCGGCACCAAGCACAACATCATCCCCGACGAAGTGAAGATGCAGATCACCGTCCGCTCGACGAAGGACAGCGTACGCGAGCATCTCCTCAAGGGCATCGAACGCATCGCCAACGCGGCAGCGGACGGAGCGCGTGCGCCGCGCCCGACCGTCAAGATGGACCCCGGCGAGTTCACCCCGGCTTTGATGAACGAGCCGAAGCTGACGCGCAAGACCGTCGGTCTGTTCAAGGAACTGCTCGGCGAGAAGGGGGTGCAGGAGAGGCCGCCGATCATGGGCGGCGAGGACTTCAGCCGTTATGGCCGGGAGGGAGTGCCGATCTTCCTCTATTTCCTGGGAACGATCTCGCCGGATCGTGTCGCCGCCGCCCAGCGTCCCGGCGCCGACTCGCTGCCCTCGCTGCACTCCGACGTCTACTTCCCGGTCCCCGAGCCATCAATCCGTACGGGAGTGCTGACGATGAGCATGGCCGTATTGAATCTGGTGGGAACAGGGAAATGATGAATGATAAAAGATGAATGAAAGACAAGAACGCGGACCACTCGGGTTCTGGTTTTTGTCTTCCATTCATCATTCATCATTCATCATTCATCATTCATCATTCATCTTTTGCGACTCAGGCTGCCATCCGCGAGCGCTGGCGCAGGAAGGACGAGCAGACATTGATGACGCGAGCCTGTTGTTCCTCGGTGATCTCGGGGAACATCGGCAGCGCCAGCACGCAGCGGCTCGCCTCCTCGCTCGCGGGGAAAGCGCCTTCGCGATACCCCAGGAACGACAGGCTCTCCTGCAAGTGCAGCGGCACCGGATAGTAGATCTCGCAGCCGATGCCCTCGCTCTTGAGATAGCGCATCAGCGAGTCGCGCTGGCCGTTCATCACGCGGACGATGTACTGGTTGAAACTGTGCCGGCGATGCGGCCGGACGACGGGGCGCTTCAGGAAATCACCGAGGTGATGCTCGCCGAGGAGATGATCGTAACGCTTCGCTGCCTCCCGGCGTCCCGTAATCCAGCGCTCCAGGTACGGCAACTTGACGCGCAGAATCGCCGCCTGAATCGCGTCCAGCCGGGCGTTCCAACCCATGAACTTGTGATGATAGCGGACAGGCATGCCATGAACGCGCAGGCAGGCCATGCGCTCGGCCCAGTGGGGATCGCTGGTCACCACCATGCCGGCGTCGCCATAGGCGCCGAGGTTCTTCGAGGGATAGAAGCTGAAACAGGCCATGCCGCCGAGACTGCCGGCGCGCTTGCCCTGGTAGTCCGAGCCGAGGGCCTGGGCCGCATCCTCGATGATCGTCAAATCGTGCCGTTCCGCGAGGCTCCACAGCAGGTCCATGTCGGCGCACTGGCCGAACAGGTGAACCGGCATGATGGCGCGCGTCCGGGAAGTGATCTTGTTCTCGACCTGATGCGGATCGAGGTTCCACGTCTCGGGATCGACGTCCACGAAGACGGGCCGGCCGCCGAGCCGGCAGACGGCCCCCGCAGTGGCGAAGAATGTGTAAGGCGGCATGATGACTTCGTCGCCGGGCTGCAGTTCGAGGGCGGCGAGAGCCAGCAGCAGCGCGTCGGAGCCGGAGGAGCAGCCAATCCCATGAGTGACGCCGCAATACTGGGCGACTTCCTCTTCGAGCGCGCGGACTTCGGGTCCGAGAATGACCTGGCCCGACGCCAGGACGCTGCCGATGCGGGCCTCGATATCAGGCTGTAGCTCTCGATATTGGATTTGCAGATCACAGAGGGGAACGGAGCCGCCTCGAATCGACATGCGCTGACTCCCTTCAGCATCGAACCATGCATCTGTTCGCGCGGCCGCATCCTGCGGCCGTTGGCTCCGCAGACTATGACGCCGGGCGGAGAAAATCAAGGCGAACGGTCCGCGGGAGCGCCTCTGTCTTGCCGCTTGCGGCTTAGCGGACAACTCGCAGGGCGTATCGACAGCGTAGCCGCATGGCCCTGAAATACCCAGGTCATGTGTCCAGCCCCGGCAGCCATTCCTGATCGAGCGCTTTCGCAGACGAGCGGCGCGCGGCCGCACGCCGACGAGAGGGGACACGCGTCGCGGAACCGCCCAGGAGAATCGATTTGCCGGCACGATCCTGACTGGCAACGTGGATCTCGGCCTCGCGGGTGAACCGCCGCAACGCCCCCTGGGCCGCCTCCTCGGCGAGGAGCGGCCGGTTGCAGTCGCGGCTGAGATGCAGCAGCACGAGGTGTTGGAGCCGGCCCGGATTCGACGCCCGCAGCACCTCGCCCACCAGGTTGGCGGCCTGCTCATTGGACAGATGCCCCTCGTCACCGAGGACACGCGCGATCAACGAAGGCGAACGCGCGCTGGCGCACTCCAGGGCAACGTCGTGGTTGAACTCCAGGGCCAGGAGGTCCACGTCGGCCAGCGAAGCGGCGAGGGATGCGTCCCAGCAGCCGAGGTCGGCTGCATAGGCAATCCGGCACGAGGCGCCAAACAGGTCCGGAGCGGCTTCCAGCCGGAAGCCGAACGTCGGGCCGCCGTCGTGACGCACCGGGATGGGCAGGCAGTGTATTCCGGGGACCAGTTCGAGGGCCTTGTCCGCTTCGTAATCGCGAACGAGGTCCGTCGCCTTGAGCAGCTTGTAGCCGCTCGACCAGTTGTCGAGGACGGCATGATGGGCCGGCGAACAATAGAGGGGGATACGGCGTCGCCACAGTTGCGTCAGGGTGGCGTCTTCCCAGTGATCGGAATGCGTGTGCGTCAGCAAAACGCCCTGGATACGCTCCCAGGACGAGCCGGCCTCGGCCAGACGAGCGGCGAGAATGCGCGGGCCGAGACCGGCGTCGAGCAGCAACCCGCACGCATCATTTTCGACCAGGGTGGCGTTGCCGCGGCTGCCGCTGGCCAGGACCGTGAATCGCAGCGCCATCGAGGCGACTCCTCAGCTTTTCTTGCGCCACAGCCAGGGATCGAGGCCGATGGGTCCGCTGCCGAGCATGGACAGCGCCAGGCAAGCGAACGCCACGGCAATGGTATGCTCGAAGTGAATCGCCTGATTGCGAAGGGAGAAGTTCGCTCCGCCGTGGACTGCGTAGAGGGAGCCAGCCAGAATACCCGCGACCAGGACGGCGACGAGGCGCGTGAGGAACCCGAAGGCGAGGGCGGCCCCGCCCAGCAATTCGCCCCAGGCAATCGCGACCTGACCCACGGTATGCAGCGAGTCGTGCCAGGAGGTGCCCCAGCCATTGTCCGGGCCGAGTTTGCTCAGCCCCTGAAAGATAAAGAAGAACGCCAGCCCCAGACGAAGGAGCAGCGGGGCCAGAACAGTTCGGTAGATGTTGTCCATGTGTGTTCCTCCTTCGCGGTTCCCTTCATTTATAACACTAGCAGAAGGCGGAGACGATGTCGGTTTCCGTGAAAGTCAGGAGCGGGTCAGGAGCAGGGCCTTCCCCTCCTCGTTCCCACGCTCTGCGTGGGAACGTGCTCTTCGACGCTCTGCGTCGCGGTGGTTCGGAAGATGCTGCGTCGCGTCACTTCGTAAGACGACGCAGAGCGTCGAAGAAGCCGTTCCCACGCAGAGCGTGGGAACGAGGAGATGATGGTAAAGGACGGAGACGATGTCGGTTTCCGCGAAACCGGGAGAAGGGCTGATGTCCGAGCTATACCGTCAAGACCCCCTGGGCCGTTTCAGCGGCCTGGCCGGCAACTACGATCGCTATCGGCCCGACTACCCGGCCGAGGCCGTCGCGTTCGTGATTC
>JBBRIK010000563.1:0-4806 GCA_038221045.1 Gemmatales bacterium | reverse complement strand
GCTATCGGTCAAGCTGTATGGCTCGGATCAGGCTCCTGTCGATAGCGGCGTCCTCGCCGAGCCGGATCGCTCGGCCATTCG
Organism: Gemmatales bacterium; assembly: GCA_038221045.1. Taxonomy (GTDB): domain Bacteria; phylum Planctomycetota; class Planctomycetia; order Gemmatales; family Gemmataceae; genus JBBRIK01. Next base: position 4,725 of record JBBRIK010000563.1, on the reverse strand, counting down.
TCTTGGCGAGGACCTCCTCATTCGCGGGACGATCACCGGCAAGCGTGAGGGCGATCAACTTGTCGTCCTCAAGGAGGACGGCAAGGAGGGCGGCAAAGTGCTGGTCACGACAGCGGCGAAGGGCCAGTTCACGCTGCGGCACAAGCCAAAGGCAAAGGGCCAACACGTCTACAGTGTCGAACTCGGAGCGGGGGACGCCGGCCTGCTCAATCATGCGGTACGCTTCACGGTCAACGTCGTGCAGGAGAAGATCAACGTCCTGCTTCTGGAGGGCTTTCCACGCTTCGAGTTCAAGTTGTTCAAGGCGGTCCTCGAAGTCGATCCGCTGGTCAACCTCGTCAGCGTCTGCCACATCCCCGGCGGCGGCTTTCACGTCCAGGGCGAGCCATTGCACCGCAATCCCGAACAGGGACTGATCGCCTCGCAGGCCGACCTGTTCAAGTACGACGTGGTCATTCTGCGCGACGTGCCGAGGGCGTCGTTCCGGGCCGGCGGCGATACGACCGAGTCGCGGCTTCAGCACATCGTCCAGCACGTCGTCAAGCGTGGCGGCGGCCTGATCGTCTGCGGCGGGCAGGACGTCTACCGCGCCGGCGGCTATGGCAATAGCCACCTGGCCGAGATCCTGCCGTTCGATCTGTCGAGCCGCATTGCCGGCGAGGATCAGTTCGAGGGACTGTTCAACGCGCGCATTCCGAAGGCCGCCTACGAGCATCCGCTGTTGCAGCTTCTGGCCGATCCCGTCGAGAACCGCGAACGGCTCAACAGTCTGCGCCAGCTTGAAGGCTCGAATAACGTCGGTGACTTCAAGCCACTGGCCACGCCGTTGATGACGCGGACCGTCAAGGTCAAGGGCAAGGCCGACACGACGGCGGAGAAGGAAGCTCCCCTGATGGGCTATCTCGCGGTCGGCGAGGGCAAGGTGGTCGGCATCGCGGCCGACACGCTCTGGCGCTGGCAGTTGCAGCCGGACTTCGCCGATCCGCCGCTGACGATGCTGCTGGCGAATGCCGTTCGCTTTCTGGCGCCGCCTCCAGGACGCAAGCCGGGTGTGCCGGACGTCAGTCTCAGCAATCCGACGCCGCAGGTCGGTCAGGAGGTGCTGCTCACGACGGACCTGCGCGATCCGAACTACGATCCGATCCAGGGCGCGGACGTTGTGGTGACGGTGCATCGGCCCGACGGCTTGACGTATCGCATGTATCCGCGCGATCTGCCGGAGGAGCCGGGCCATTATGCGTATCGTGTGCTGCTCGATCGGGCGGGCGGCTACAAGGTGACGGCGAAGCTCGGCAAGTTCGAGTCGAGCCGGGAGTTCGTCGCCGGTGCGGCGGCAGGTGAGTTCGCGGACCTGTCAGCCGATCCCAGGAGCATGAAGGAATTCGTCCAGGCCGCGAACGGCGAGACGATCGAGGGCGCGCTTGGCGACTGGCTCGCGGTGGTGGATCGCGAACCAGCCCGTCAGACGGCGACGCGCGGCGTCGAGGTCTGGAATAGCTGGCTGGTGTTGGTTGTCTTTGTGCTGCTGGTGAGTGCGGACTGCTATCTGCGCAAACGACAGGGGTTAGCCTGACAGGTAAAAGGAAGCGACCATATGCCGAGCGGACGCCAACAATTCGAGACAAGACTCCGGCGGTTTTCGCGTGCGCGGCGCGGATTGCTCAACGCGGCCAGGCAGTATCACCTCGGCCTCCTGGGTCTGGGCGCGGGCGTCCTCGGTTTGCTGCTGCTGAGCGGCTGGCTGCCGAATGTCGTCGTCAACCTCACCCTGTTCGCACTGCTGGCTCTCTGGCTGCTCGTTCTGGTCGCCGTCTGGTTGGTCCGCCGCGATCGCTTTCGCTCTCCTCTCGACGAGGCGTTTCGCCTTGAGGAACTGGCCGGCAACCTCAATAGCCGGGTCGTCAGCGCCTGGGACTTCGCGCAGGAAGAACGACCCTTGCCGCTTCATCAGGTTGTCATCGGTCGGGCCATGAAGGACCTCGAAGAGCAGCATGAACGCCGGCTCGACCGTCGCGAGCGCGATCGCCGGCGTCTGCGCTTCGCGGCGACTCTGGCAGTCTTTCTCGCCATCGGCCTGACACCGTGGTTCAGCTTCGGTCGAGTGGCGGGCAATTTCGGGCGTTCCTGGCGCGGCTTGCAGGACATGCTCTTCCCCGTCGAACTGAGCATGGAAGTCTTGCCGCGGGCCAACGCCTACCGCCTCGGCGCCAGGGTCGAGGTGCTGCTGAAGGTGAATCGTCCAGTGAACGGAGCGGCCCGGCTGCTTCAGAAGATCGGCGACGAGACGAAGACCATTCCGCTCGCGCTGGCCGACGATCAGACGGCGACCTTCACGGCCACGAGCGACGTCGAGGCGGAACAGGTGCTGACATTCGAGGTGGGCGACAAGAAAAGCGACAACGTGACGCTCACCTTCGCCGCGCCGCCGGCGCTGGTCAACATGCAGACGGAGCTGGTCTATCCCCCCTATACGAATCTGCCGCCCCGGCCGCTGGAGAACGTGCAACAGCGGCTCCTCGCCCTGCCGGGAACGCGCATCACGCTTGGCTTCACCTTCTCGAAGGAACTGGAGTCGGCGACGTTCACCTGGGACGACAAGAAGGAACACACCCTCGAAGTTGTCGGCCGCTATGCCACGATCAGCCTGGAGCAAAGCAAGGACGTGAAGTTCCGCCAGGCGACGCTTCAGGTCGTGGATCGGCACGGGTTCTCGCTCGATGAGCCGCTCGTGATCGGTTTCGAGCGCCAGGAAGACGAACCGCCCCAGGTGCTGTTGCCGCGCCACCTCAAGGACGACATGGGCATGCTGGAGGAGGCGGTCAAGCTCTTCGGCTTCGGCGTGCAGGCTTCCGACGATTATGGCGTGACGCAAGTCACCCTGCGCTGGAGGCGCAGTCTGGCCAACGACCGGACAAAAGTCCTCGCTAAGGGCGAGGTCCAAAGGGGGATTTCGCCGTCGCAGACGCGCGTCGTCGTCAACTTCGAGAAGGTGTTCGCGGACATGGGACTGAAGTCGGGAGACCGCATCAGTTTCGACGTCGAGGTGCAAGACAATCGCGACAAGGATCCTCAGAAGGTGATCTCACGGACCTGCTCGATCTATCTCTTTCAGGCCGACCTCGGCGACCTGACGGTGCGCGAGTTGGGCTTCGGCGGCGCTGATCCGATTGGGCGGGAACGGATCGCGCGTTCGACACGCGCGACGACGGTGAAGGAACCGGAGGGATTGAAGAGTCGGGAGGCGGTCAAGAACGAGTTCGAGGGAAGCATCACGAGCGGCACGCAAGCGCCGACCGTCCGCGGCGAACACGCGCAGGCGACCCGCGACTACTTCCGGCTGCTCTCGACGGTGAAGTATCCCGAACCAGAGCCGAAGAAGTAACGCCCTGCCGCTTGCGGCGTAGCGATCTTCCGCGAAGGGGTTCGCCGGTCAGTGCGTACCGTTTCTTTGCTCGTCAAGTCGCGCCAGCACTTCGCTCGCAGGCACCCAGACAACCTTGCCGTCTTTCCATGTCGCAACCATTTGGCCAGCGCGAGCGTGTTTCAGGATGGCCAGGTAAGCCCCGCGCTTGACCGCATCATCCAGAATTGCGGGATCGGCCAGCCTCTCCGGAGCGCTGCGTGTTTCTTCTGTCATTCGCTCTTCTCCTTCTGCATCGATTGCCAGGACGTTTCATCGTGGACGACGATGCTTCCGCTCTCGTCACCTTCAGCGATTAGCCGCGGCATCCCTGCTTGAGTCGTGTTGTAAACGCGCCAGGTGGTCGTTACCGGAAGATAGAGACGAAGCAAGTTATCGACGCTTCGCCGATAGCGCCGGCGTATCGTCTCTTCCGGGACACTATGCCCGCCCTCGGTAATTCTCTGCGTCACACGGGCAACCGCCACGTCCGCACTCTCCACCCAGAAGTACACCAGATGCACCCGGTAGCCCGATTCCCGCAACTCACTCAACCATCCTGCAAATGTCCTGGATGCCAGGGTCGTCTCGAAGGCGAAGTCGGCTCTCTGCTCGGCCAGTTCGTGCAGACGAGCGAGCATGATTCGCCCCGCCGCGACGGCCACGCTGGCAGGATCAAAGCCGGCCAATCCCCGGGCGATGACGTCGGCATTGACGAACGTCAGGACGTTCAGCGTCTCGGCCAGCAGTATTCGTGAGGCCGTCGTTTTCCCCGCTCCGTTGGGACCGGCAAGGACGATCACCCTCGGCGAAGAGTCGGCCATGTCAACTCCGTATCAATCCCGCTGCCCATGTCGCATCCGCCTGCGATGATACACCAGTCCCGGAAAAAAGAAACAGCCCGCCGAGACGATGCCGAACAGCAGCGGCGCCACCTCCGGAAACAGGGCCATCGGGATCGCGGTGAGGAAGTTCGCCAGCGCCGCCAGGTAGAACGCGCCCGACAACATACCCGCCTTGAAGACGAACACCATGCCGGCACAGATCGCCAGCACCGGCGACAGCGTCAGCACCTCGACCTTCGGCGCCAGCAGCCATTCGACGACGAACACGCCAATCGAGGCAACCACACCCGCCGCCCAGGCGTGGGCGATCTGCCTCTCGACGGACAGCACCGGCCCGCCGCGCCGCCGCAGCCTCCAGAAGATCGCCCCCCACGCCAGCAGGCCGATCGACCACAACGCCAGATAGGCCCGATGATCGCGATAGCCCTGCCAGAGCATCCAGTTGGTGACGGCGCACAGCAGGAAGATCTTCAAGCTGTG
>JBBRIK010000562.1:0-4816 GCA_038221045.1 Gemmatales bacterium | reverse complement strand
GCCGCGCGCCATCGTGAAGGGCGACTCCATGTCCGCCGGCTTGCCGGGCTTCTTCGTGTAAATGCGAATCACATCCAGCGCCTCGTACAGAGCGGTCCGCAGTTCGTCGAGTCCCTGTCCCGTTTCTGCCGCGATGACGTGGATCGGATAGCGTGAGCCGAACATCTCGCGAACGATCTCCAGCCGCTCACTCGCTCCGGGAGCGTCGATCTTGTTGGCCACCAGCAGCGTCTTGATGTGCAGGATGCCAATATCCTCGTCTTCCTTCATCTCGCCGCCGAGGAACGTCTTGACCTGCGCCAGCCGCTCGACGACGGACTCCGCCGTGAAGGGACCATCGTCGTCGGCGAGGTCGAGCAGTAGCACGACGCCGTCCGTGGAGCGGACCAGGCTCGACAGATAGCCCTCCATGAAATCGGGCGTGATCGGCGGGGTGTCGATCAACTGAACGCTGACGTCCTGCCAGGTCATCATGCCCGGTGCGGGTTCGCGAGTCGTGAACGGGAAGGGAGCGACCTGCGGCGTGGCGCGGGTCAGTTTGCAGAGAAGTTGGCTCTTGCCGGCGTTGGGAGCGCCGAGGAGGATGAACTGTCCCGCTCCCTGGCGTGGAATCTTGTAGCTGACGCCGCCGCCTTTCTTGCCGCTCTTCTTCTCGTCCTCGATCTCTTCCTTGACGGCGCTGATCTTCTGTTTGAGGTCGGACTGGAGCTTTTCGCTGGCCTTGTGCTTGGGCACCTCTTTCCACATCTTCTGAAGGGCGGCGAGGCGATCCTCGGCAGACTGAGCGCGTTTGTACTCCTGTTCGGCCTCGTGATATTGCGGTGTCAGATTGACGGCCATGATCGCAGCCTCCTCGCTCGCCATTCGTGTCTCGCCCTGATTATACTGTCACAACCGCCCGCGTCCCCAGACAGAGTGCGCGAGAACGAGGAGAGTCCGGTATGGCCGAGTTGTACGATCAAGTCCAGGAAGCGAAGGCGTTCATCGAGGCCCGCTGGGCGACGAAGCCGCGCGCCGGCATCATCCTCGGCACCGGACTCGGCGGTCTTGCCGACGACATCCAGGCCGAGGCGAAGATCGACTACGCCGACATCCCGCACTTTCCGCGCTCGACCGCTCCTTCGCACAAGGGCGAGCTGGTCTGCGGCCGGCTCGGCGGACGGCCTGTTGTCGCCATGCATGGCCGCTTTCATTTCTACGAAGGCTACGCCCTCCAGCAGATCACCCTTCCGGTCCGCGTCATGCACGCGCTGGGGGCGAACACGCTCATCGCCAGCAATGCCTGCGGCGGCATGAATCCGCAGTGGAACAAGGGCGATATCATGATTATCGACGATCACATCAACCTCCTCGGCGACAACCCGCTCATCGGCCCCAACGACGACCGCCTGGGGCCGCGCTTTCCCGACATGAGCCAGCCTTACGACCGCAGCCTCATCGCTCTGGCGCAGCGGATCGCCCTCGAAGAGAAGATCGTCTGCCAGAGGGGCGTCTTCGTCGCCGTCTCGGGGCCGAACCTGGAAACGCGCGCCGAGTATCGTCTCCTGCGGGCCGGCGGCGCCGACGTCGTCGGCATGTCCACCGTGCCGGAAGTGATCGTCGCGGTTCACGAGGGCATGAAGGTGCTGGGGCTGTCGGTCATTACCGATATGTGTCTGCCGGACGCTCTGGAACCCGCCCGTCTCGAGGACATCATCGCGACGGCCAACGAGGCGGAGAAGAAGTTGCGTGTGCTGGTTCGTCGCGTCATCGCGGAGTTGCCATGAGGGGAAGGCTGCTCCGTTGAGGCTGTTTCCATTCGGGAGTTGCAAATGGCCGAAAAGAAAAAAACAAGAAGCCAGGATGGGAAGAGACCGTGGGCGAGCTGGGCAAGACCTTCTTCTCGGAGGGCTTCACTCAGCTTGGGGGAACTCGGGAACCTGGATTGCGCTTGATTGGCCTCTTCGCATTCGCAATGCTGATCCTGACCTCATTATCGGTAGTAGCCCTGGCCGTTAGTTCGTTCCTGTTTGCGTATCACGACAAGGAAATCCCGCGCGAACTGTTTTACCTGGCAGGAGGCGGCCTCCTCTTACTTCTTGTCTCTCTGGTTGGAGTACTCATCACCGGTTGGCGTCATGGCCCCCCTTCCTCTGTCTCTCCCCCTCTCACGTCAGCCCTGGGTCTTCTACGCGAACAACTCGCCGCGATCCGAAGAACCCTGGAAACGGTCCGGGTCAGGATCAGAAAGGAGATGGCGGCGAGTGATGCTCGGAAAAGCATTCTGAGCAGCCTCACCCGAAGTATCAAGGGCCTTGAAAAGGTGGAGAAGGTTTTGACCGCCTGACACCGTCAGGGAGCAGGGATTGTCGTGTTCGCGTTTGACTCCCGGCTGATAAGTTTGATTGCGCAAGGATCGGTCCAACGCATATTGGCCCGCTGGCATTCTCCGTGCCGGCGCCTGGTGGCGCTCGAAGATTTCTGTCAGGATGTGCTCCTGCGGGCCCTCGAGCATCAAGAGCACTTTCGAGGGAATTCGGACGCCGAACTACTTGGCTGGCTTCGAGCGATTGGCCAACAGAAGATGATCGACGTTCTGCGAACCTCTCGCTCCCGGCGTATGCTTGCCCTCACATCCGACACTCCTGATAGCCGTGTCCTGCTTCCTCTGGATTCCATCGTTCAGAATGAAGAACAAACAGCCCGCTTGCAGTGGTTGGTTTGCGTTCTGGCCTCGCTCTCCGAGGAGGAACGTGCGTTGCTCGTTCGCCATTACCTCCGCGGGGAATCCTTGACCGTCATCGCCCAGGACATTGGCCTGCCCGCCAACACCGTTGCTCAAAGGCACGTTCGCCTCCTTGTAAAGTTGAGAAAAATGCGCGGGCGTTGATATTTCGTGTCATGCCTGGTCGTTGTCTGCGATCTTCAGAAGGGGAAATGCGAGTCCCTTCATACCAATCGAGGAGTATTCTCATGACAGACGGCCTCCGGGAACCACCCAACCCCGCAGACGAGGCGGCGATCAATGCCACCGCGGAGAAGTTGACCCAGTTCTCCACCCTGCTGATGAAACAGGGTCCGGAAGCACCGGAAGTGATCGGCTTCCTTCAAGCTCATAGCGACGATCCCCTGTTTCTTGAGCTTGCGGAAGAAAGTCGCGCGCTCGAACGTGAGATCGGCCCTTCCACACGCCAGGAGATAGAAGGAAGACGTCCCAATGCTCCTGGAGGCAGGAGATTTGTGGCTGTTCTGCTTGGGGCCTGTTTGTTGGCGGTCCTTGCCGGCTCACTTGTCTTCGCGGTTATCATCATGGGCAACAAGGCGAATGAGGCCGTGTTCGCCCGCCAGGAAATACAAGCCAAAGACTCGGTCATTGGCGACCTGCGGAACGACGTGGCCCAGAAAGACACGCTGCTGAATCGCTTCAACAGCGATCCCAAAGAACTGGCGCGGATCGTCAAACGTCTCGACGAGCAAGAGGACATACTCAAGGAATTCCGCAGCCTGCTCAACTCGCGCGATCAGACGATCGATCAGTTGACGTCGAACGTGAAGGACCTGAAAGCCTCTCTCGCGGCCAGCCGCACGGAGCTGGCATCGCTGTGGAAGCGATCTCTTGACAGCCGGGTCGCGGATTGCATGGCTCTGGATATCTTGTTCCGCAATCAGGAGCGCATCGATCCCGTGGACGGCAAGAAGCTGGAGGAGCAGCTCCACAAGGCGCTCGCTGGCGATCTGAACTTCCTTCAGACCTGGGCGCTCAAGGAAGGCAACGAATCCCTTCTGGGGCGGCGGGGCGCCGTGCTTATGCTTGGACGGCTTGCTCGTTCCACCAACGACAAAACAGCCCAGGAAGCCCAGGCGTTTCTCCGGAGCATCAGGGAGCGATCGACAGACCCGAAACTCAAGGACCTGAGCGAACACCTCCTCCAGGGCGACCTGAATCCGCTTCTCTATCTGCCTCCCCGCTGAGCAGCGGCTTCAAGGCGAGCCGCTGCTTCCAACCGCTCCCTTGCGATCGGGACTCGCAGGACGTCGCGGCTCGTCTTGAAGCGACCACGAAACTCGAGAAGTCACCATGAAACGCGAGATGCCCTGGCTCGTCTTCGCTTGTGTCTATCCGACGCTGCTGGCGTGGGGCTACTTTCTGCTCCTCGCCGGCGCGGGGCCTGTGCAACAGGCGGCCTACTCGCTGGGCAAGGTGGCTCAGTTGCTGCTACCCATCGTGCTGTTGTGGTGGTGGGACGGGCGCTGTCCGCGCCCGTCGCGCCCTCACTTCGCGGGGCTGGCTCTCGGGCTGACGTTCGGATTGGCCACGGTCGCGGCCATGCTCGGACTGTATCACCTCTTGTTGAAGCACACTCCCCTGTTCGAGACGACGCCGGCTATCGTTCATGGTGAGTTAATCAGCATGGGGCTGGCAACGCCGGCTCGCTACCTGCTCTTCGCGGTGTTCCTGTCGATCCCTCATGCGCTCATGGAAGAGTACTACTGGCGCTGGTTCGTCTTCGGCCGGCTCCGGAAGCAACTCTCGTTTCGCTGGGCCGCGTTGCTGTCGAGTCTTGGGTTCATGGCCCATCACGTCATCATCCTGATGGTCTACCTGCCGGGATACCTGTGGGCCGGCGTGATCCCCCTCTCACTGTGCATCGCCGCAGGCGGAGCGATGTGGGCCTGGCTGTACGAGCGCACCAAAGCGATCTACGCCGGCTGGCTCAGTCATGGCATTGTCGATCTGGGATTGTTCGTGCTCGGCTACGACATGCTTCGAGAGAGCCTTTTTCGCTGAGCGACAGAGAGGGGGGGGGGGGCGGGGGTGTAGGGGGGGGGGGGGGGG
>JBBRIK010000561.1:0-4818 GCA_038221045.1 Gemmatales bacterium | reverse complement strand
GGTCGCGGCTCGTGAGCGGTCGCGGCTCGTGAACTCGTGGCTCGTCGTCAAACCACCCACGCCTTTCGAGACCGACCTCCGATGAACTCCTCTCTCCTCAGCCGTCTCGGCCAGGCGGTCAATCGCCAACGTCTCCTCGATACCGCGATGCGTCTCATCGCCATTCCCAGCCCGACAGGGGACGCGGGAGCCGTCAGCGACGAACTCGCGCGCCTGCTGAGCGAAGAAGGCTTCAAGGTCGAGCGCCACGCCGCCGGCCATCCCACCGCCCCGGCCGTCGTCGTGACTTTCGACAGCGGCAAGCCGGGACGCATCTTGCAACTGAATGGCCATCTCGACACGGTCCACTTGCCCTTTGTGCCGCCCGCTATCGTCGAGGGCAACCTGACCGGCTCCGGCGCCTCGGACATGAAGGGCGGCTTCGCCTGCGCCATCGAGGCGGTGCGCGTGCTGCGCGACACCGGCGCGCTGGAGGCTGGCTCCATCATGCTCGTGGCTCACGACCTGCACGAAGCCCCGTGGGGTTTCGGCCAGCAGCTCGACCAACTGATTCGCGACGGCATCGTCGGCGATGCCGTGTTGCTGCCGGAGCCGCTGACGGATCGGCTGCCTCTCGTTGGCCGAGGGGCCGCGACGTGGAAGGTGTCCTTCACACGCAAGGGTGCGCCGGTCCATGAAGTGATGAGGCCAATGGACGAACCAGGCGTCATCGCCGCCGGCGCGAAGTTGATCGCCGTCCTGGGGGAACTCGATACGCTGTTGGCGCGAAAGAGCGATCCCCTGGCAGGACCCGCGAGCGTCTTCATCGGCCAGGTTCACAGCGGCGAGATCTACAATCAGTATCCGCGGGAGTGCTGGCTGGAGGGTACCCGCCGCTGGCTGCCGGGTACGGCGCAGGCCGACGTCGAACGCGAGTTCCGCGCTCTGGTGGAGGACGTCACACGGGAGAGCGGCACGAAAGTTCGCGTCGAGTTCCGCTTCATCCGCGATGCGTTTCGGCTCGACGAGAAGGACGCCCTCGTCACGGCATTCCAGGCAGCCTATCGAGGACTGAGCGGCCAGCCGTTGGCGACGGGACCGAAGCCGTTTGTCGATGACGGCAACAGTTTCTGGGGGATGCGTCAGGTGCCGGCGATCACGCACGGCCCGCGCGCCGGCGGACAGCACACGGTCAACGAATGGATGTCGATCGAAGACATGCTGCGCGTCGTGAAGCTCTACGCGCTCACGGCGGTTGATTACTGTCGTGGGTCCAGGGCAAGCGGCACAGCGTAAGCGTGCCGGTTCTGGCAACACCGGCACGCTTACGCCGTGCCGCTCGCCTCTACAGCGGTGCGGGAATGTCGCGGCGATTGAGCGTGCGCAAGGCCATCAGGTAGCCGATCGCGCCGACGCCGTACAGCACCAGCAGAGACGGCACCTCGAAGAGCGGCTCGCCTCCGTTCCACTCCGCGAGGTTGACGCTCCAGCCACGACCGAGGACCATCTGCTGCGGCTGATAGTAGTAGAAGATCGTCAGCGGGCGCAGGGGGTTCAGCGCGTCCCACATCTGGCCGATGAGGTTGATGAGGAACATCAACAGCGTTATCAGCACCGCCACCCCCAGCACCCGCCAGCGAAAACGCCCCAGGGCCGAGATCCACATCGTATACCCTGAAATGGCGAAGATCAGACCAGCGACCGAAGGCAGAGCCAGCCCCAACTCGGCCGGCCTCACTTCCAGCCGATCCTTCACCGAAACCGGTGTCTCGCGCATCGACGGCGGAGGCGTGTCGCGCATCGGCCCCAGCACCTTGAAGGGCATTTTCCAGGGGCCGAGGGTTATCTCATAGATGACCTCCGGCGTCTGCGTCTTCAGTTCCGGCTTGCGAAGCTGGATCGGTCCGGTCATCCAGACGCCGAGGCACGTTCCTCCCCACAGGCTCAGACACAATACCGGAATCGTCAGCGCATCGACGATGAGATGAGCGAGGAGGAGATGCGAGCGCGGCATCGGCTGGGCGAGCAGCAACTCGGCCGTGCCGCGATCGGTCTCGCCGGCAATGGCTCCCGACGCCCGACCGACGGCCCAGATGCAGAAGATCGTCTGCATCAGCGGATGAACGTAGCCGATCGACATCATGTCCATCGCGCCGTTGAGGTTGATCGCGTCGCCGCCGATGAGAGTGCGAATGATCTTGCCCGGCCCCTCGAAGACCAGCGCTTGCACGTCCTTGTCCGTCAGGCCGCCGAGGCCGGCCAGTGTGTTGAAAAACGGCGCGAGCTGGCCGATGATGCGCTCGGTGATCCGCGCCCAGAGCATCTGAAACGCTCCGAGCAGGAGCGAGACGACGATCAGGGCCACGCGTATGTCGCGGAGCAACTTGCGGACGAGAACGGCCGTCATGGCGTGGCTCCGTGATAGCGGAAATAGATCGGCGCCAGGCCGAGCGGCTCCATGCGGACGTCCGACAGCGGGGCGTCCGCAAGCCAGCGCAGCAGCGGCGGCAATTCGCCGGTGAACTCGAAGGCCGTCTCGGCGTCGTTCTGTTCGCGGACGCGCAGCCCTTCGAGCGCGGGCAGCGTCAGCGGCCGCAGCGAGCGCAGACGCACGAGCCGGCCCTGGCGAAGGTCCTTCATGTCCTGCATGTGGACGAGCTTGCCGTGCTGCAAGATGGCGACGCGATCGCAGACCTGCTCGGCCTCGGCGAGGACGTGCGACGAGAACAGGACGGACTGTCCCTGCTCGCGAGCGCGGCGGACTTGCAGGAGCAGTTCGTCGCGCATGCTCGGATCGAGCGTATTGGTCGGTTCGTCCATGATGATGAGCGAGGCGTGCAGGACGAGGACTTGCAGCAGGGCGACCTTGCGTTTCATGCCGGACGACATGCGCGACAGGGGCCGCGTGAGATCGATGTCGAAGCGCGCGGCGAGGGTGTCGAGATCGGGCGTGGCGGTCTGGCCGCGCAGATCGCACAGGAAGCGGATCAACTGCCGGCCAGTCATGTTCTCGTAGAGCCGCAGTTCGCCGGGAAGGTAGGCGACGTGCTGGCGGGCGGCGACGCCGTCGCTCCAGCAGTGATGGCCATTGATCCAGGCGTTTCCGGACGTTGGCCTGAGAAAGCCCATGATGAGCCGCAGGGCGGTGGACTTGCCGGAGCCGTTGGGACCAAGGAGGCCGAACACTTCCCCGGCTTGCAATGTCAAGTCGAGAGCGTCGAGCGCCCGGAAAGGACCGTAATCTTTGGTGAGTTGCTCGGTGCGTAGAAGCATAGCGCATTCATGATAGGAATGCGGCAGGGCAGACGCCACGCAACAAACGGGGACGAAGTTGAGGATTCCCTTCTTGCCGCTTGCGGCGTAGCGGTCTTCTGCAAAGCCGCAAGCGGCAAGAACGAGGGGACACATCTTTCCCACGATCATTTGCAAACGCTGGCATCTCCTGAGAAATCTGCTACAAGTAAGGGACTGCCGGTGACTCCTGCCTTCTGGAGATGGTCATGCTCGACATCATCAACCGCCGTGGATTCCTGCGCGTCGGAGCACTGTCCGGTCTGGGGCTGTCCTTGCCGCAATTGATCGCCGGCAGGCAGGCGAACGCCGCCGAGGGGAAAAAGACCAAGGACGTCAACTGCATCCTTGTCTGGACGCTCGGCGGCACCAGTCATCACGACACCTTCGATCCCAAGCCGGACGCGCCCGCCAGTGTGCGCGGCGAATTCGACTCAATCGCGACGGCGGTGCCGGGCGTTCGCTTCTGCGAGGTCGCTCCGCGCATGGCGCGCGAGGCTCGCCGCTTCGGCCTGTTGCGTAGCCTCAACCCGCGCAACGGCTCTCACGGCAGCGCTGACGCCATCATGATGACGGGGCATCCGTTCAACCCGAACATGGTCTATCCGTGCTTTGGCTCGGTCATCAGCCATCAGAAGGGCTTCAGCAAGACGCGGATGCCGCCCTTTGTGCAGTTGGGGCAGTGGGTCGAGAAGGGCTTCGGAGGCGGCTCGGCCGGCTACCTCGGCATCGTCCACAATCCCTTTGAGATCCTGGCCGATCCCAACGTCGATAAGTTCTCGGCCCGCGACATCACGCCGCCGCCGGGCGTCGATGCCGGCCGCCTGCGCCGCCGCAAGGGCATGCTGGCCCTCGTCGATGGCTTGCAGCGACAGGCCGACCGCCAGCCCGCCGCCTTCGACTCGCTGGACAAGCACTATCAGGCCGCCCTGGACCTCATCACCGCTCCGGAGACGAAACGGGCGTTCGAGATCGGCGTCGAGGACCCGCGTCTGCGCGACCGCTATGGCCGCAATCGCTTCGGCCAGAGTCTGCTGCTGGCCCGGCGGCTGATCGAGTCCGGCGTGCGTTTCGTCACGGTCAGCGATCCCAGTTGGGACACCCACGCCGACAACTTCAAGTCGCTGAAGAACAGCCTGATGCCGCGCGTCGATCAGGGTCTGCCCGCCCTGCTGACCGATCTGGAAGAGCGCGGCTTGCTCGACAGTACGCTGGTCGTCTGGCTGACGGATTTCGGGCGGACGCCGAAGATCAACTCGGCGTCCGGGCGCGATCACTGGGCGACCGCGGGCTTCGCGATCATGGCGGGAGCGGGCATCCCCGGCGGCAGCGTCATCGGCCGTACGGATCGCGAGGGCGGCGTGCCGACGGACGCGGAGTATTTCCCCGAGGATGTGGCCGCGACGGTCTACTCAAAGCTCGGCATTCCGCTCGATCTCATCACCTACACGGCGGACGAACGGCCGATACGTCTGAACGAGGGCCGGCCGATTCGCGAGTGGCTCTGAGACGGAGAGGGCGATGGCAAACGAGAGTCTTGTTTACATT
>JBBRIK010000560.1:0-4819 GCA_038221045.1 Gemmatales bacterium | reverse complement strand
AAGTTTGTGTCGCGCCTCGCTCACCTTGTCCTGCTGGTGCTGGCAGGCGTACCCATCCTGGCACTGCTGATGCTGATGGGCGGCGTCGATCCGGCGCTATTGATCGGGGCCTTTGCGCTGACCTTGCTGTCGATGTTGAGCACGGCGGCGCTGACGCTGTGCCTCACGATCAAAGCCTCCCACACGAGCACCGCGATCAGGAAGGCGTACTGGGGACTCTTTGTATTTCAGTATGTGACGGTGATTCCGTGCTTCGGCTGCCTCGAAGCGATAACCTTTGCGCCCAATGGATTTCTGAACCTGTTCGGGTCGATCAACGCCGTTCGAGGACATCTGGACCTTGTGAGACTTTCACAGCAAGGGAAGCTGGCGGACGACCTCCCGCTCCTTCTCCTGGTCGGCGGGTTGTTGCACGGTCTGATCACTTATCACTGCCTCCGGCTGGCCATCCGTCATCTCCAGGCTGATCCCATCGCCAAGCCAGGGATGCCTTCTGACTTCGTCCTCCCTACTCCCGCCCTGGGGGAGACCTCGCCGCTGCTCTGGAAGGATACACAACTCAAGCCAACGACGCGAGAAGAGGAAGAAAGACGCAACTTCCTGCAAATGGGAAGCATCATGGGCTTCACCATGCTCGTTTCCTTTTTCCTGGCCGCGATTCTCGCGTACTTCCTGGACGATGAGAAAGGACATGCCGAGATCGTCAGGCTCTTACAGAACGTCTGTCTGCCGCTCATCGTCTGCCTGGGGATGCTGCGTCTGACGTTGCGGGCGGCGGTAACGATCACCACCGACCGCCACCGGCAGCCGCTCGACAGTCTGCTGACGACGCCGCTCTCCAACGAGGAGATCCTGCGCGGCAAGTGGCTTGGCTGTCTCGCGGGGCAGCCGGGGCTGAACCTCGTCTTCGCTCTGTTCCTGGTCTGTGGGCTGCTGATTGGGACGTTGCCCCCTCTGGGATTGTTGCTGGTCGCGCTGGAGAGCGCGGCCCTGTCAACTCTCGCGATTGGCCTGGGAATGTGGGTGTCGGTCGTCAGCCATTCAACGATTCGGGCCACGGTGACGGCCCTCGTCCTGCTGCTTGCCGTCACGGCGGGACACTGGATCCTCTACTTGAAAGTCAGCGCCGGAATGCTCCTGCTCGGCCGTCCCGATCTCATCGAGCCGCTGAACACCTTCCATGCTCAGGGGCTGACGCCTCCTCTCAATCTGACGGCGCTGGCGACACTCGGCGGAACGACGGAACGGGCGAGCGAACATCTCCTGGCGGCCTGCATGGGCATGCTTCTGCACGCCGCCCTCGCCCTGGGATTGTGGTTCTGGTTGCGCCGCCGGTTTCGCGCTCTCACGGGCCGGATCGAGTGATTCCGCCCGCTTGCGGCGTAGCGGTTCCGCATCACCCGGCACACAGCCTCTTGTGTCCGGCCCGGCGTATGGGATAATCCATCTGTCCAATCCGCCCTCGCAGCGAGAGGTCTCATGGCCGAGCTTCTTCCTGGTCCGCACAATCCGGCGCCGAACGCCGCTCGCGCCCTGAGCAGCCCCGGCTCCTTCGAGTTGTTCCACTCCATCCTGGAAAGCATGGGCGACGGCATCGTCGTCGCCGATGAGGAGGGGCGATTCCTTCTCTTCAACCCAGCCGCCGAACGCATCCTCGGCATCGGCCAGCTCGACGTCTCGCTCGAACGCTGGGCCGAATTCTATGGGGTGTACAACCTCGATACCGGCGAGTTGGTTCCCTCCGAGATGATGCCGCTCACGCGGGCCATTCGCGGCGAGGACTCCAATCAGATCGAATTGATGATCCGCAACGCGGCCCGGCCCGACGGCCTCATCATCAGCGTCACCGGCCGGCCGCTGCGCGACCATGAGGGACACGTCTGCGGCGGCGTCGTCGTCCTCCGCGACATCACCAACAGGAAGCAAACCGAGGAACACCTCCGCTTCAAGAGCAATCTTCTGCAAGCCTTGATGGACAACATTCCCGACAGCATTTATTTCAAGGACTGTGAGAGCCGATTCCTGAGCATCAACCGCGCCCTCGCCTCGCGCTTCGGCCTGGACAATCCAAAGGCTGCCCTCGGCAAGACGGATCTCGACTACTTCCTGCCCGAACACGCGCGCCAGGCCATCGCCGACGAGCAGGAGATTATCCGCTCCGGGCGCGCCGTCATCGACGTCGAGGAGAAGGAAACCTGGCCGGACGGACACGTCACCTGGGCCGCCACCACCAAGATGCCGCTGACCGATCAGTGCAACGAGGTCATTGGCACCTTCGGCATCTCGCGCGACGTCACCGAGCGCAAGCAGGCCGAACAGAAACTTCTCAAACTGTCACAGGCTCTCGAACAGTCCGCCGATGCGGTCTTCATCACCGACCGCAACGGCTCGATCGAGTACGTCAATCCCGCGTTCACGCACATGACCGGCTACAGCCGCGACGAGTCTCTCGGCCAGACGCCGCGCCTGCTCCAGCCCGACGCCCCTCCTCAGAGCGTTGAGAGAGAACTGTGGGACCTCGTTCAGGAGGGCCAGACCCGGCGCGCGGAGCGAACCTATCGCAAGAAGAACGGCGAGATCCTCTACGCCGATGAGACCATCACCCCGCTGCGCGACGATTCCGGCGAAATCAATCACCTGGTCGCCACCTGCAAGGACGTGACCGAGACGCGCCGCGCGGTCGAGGAGTTGCGCCGCACCCGCGAGCGGTTCGCGCTTGCCGTCGAGGGATCGAAAGACGGCCTGTGGGACTGGGACCTGGAGTCGAACGAGGTCTACTTTTCGCCGCGCTGGAAGGCCATGCTCGGCTACGAGGATCACGAACTGCCCAGTCGTTTCAAGGCGTTGGCCGATCAGCTGCATCCGGACGACCGCGGCCGAGTCATGAGCGTGCTGCACGCCTATCTGAACAATCAGTTGCCCGACTACGAGGTCGAGATGCGGCTGAAACACAAGGATGGTTCCTATCGCTGGATCCTGACGCGCGGCGTGGCCTTTCGCGACAACCGCGGCCGGCCGTATCGCATGGCCGGCTCTCACACCGACATCACCGAACGCAAGAAAAATGAGGAGGCCCTCAAACGCGCGATGGTGCAGGCCGAAGCGGCAAACAAGGCCAAGAACGAGTTCCTCGCCAACGTCAGTCACGAGATCCGCACACCGATGAACGGCATCCTCGGCATGACCGAGCTGACCCTGGCTACCTCCCTGACGCGCGAACAGCGCGAGCACCTTCAGCTCGTCAAGGCCTCCGCCGACGCTCTGCTCGTCGTCATCAACGACGTACTGGATTTCTCGAAGATCGAGGCCGGCAAGATCGACATCGAGGCGAATCCGTTCTCGCTGCACGATCTGCTCGGCGACACGGTCAAGAGCCTGGCGCTGCGAGCCCACACCAAGAACCTGGAACTCGCCTGCCGCATCGCCGAGGGTGTCCCCGACTGGGTGATCGGCGACGACGCCCGGCTGCGCCAGGTCCTCCTGAACCTGATCGGCAACGCCATCAAATTTACCGAGACGGGCGAGGTGGTCGTCCACGTCGATCGGGATTCGAGTCTCGGGGATCGGGCTTCGGGGATGGGCGGGTTGTCTTCTTCGCGAACCCCGAACCCCGAACCCCGAACCCCGAATCTCCGCTTTGCGGTTCAGGACACCGGTATCGGCATTCCGGCCGAGCGGCGGAAGGCGATCTTCGATCCGTTCGTGCAGGCCGATGGCTCGATGAGCCGGCGTTATGGAGGAACGGGACTGGGCCTGTCGATCTCGGCCCGGCTCATCGAGTTGATGGGAGGCCGAATCTGGGTCGAGAGCAAGCTCGGAGAGGGATCGACGTTTTCGTTCTTGCTTCCTCTGCCCGAGGCTGATCCGTCGGTCCCGAGGCCGAAACGTCTCGAAGGGAAGGCCCTGCGAGGTCTGCGCGTCCTCATCGTCGATGACAACGCGACGAATCGGCTCATCCTCGCCGAGATGACGCGCGGCTGGGGCATGGAACCAACGGCCGTCCCGGATGGTCCGTCGGCACTGGCAGCGCTCAAACAGGCCGTCAGCAGCAAGACGCCCTATCCGCTGGTGTTGCTCGACGCCATGATGCCCGACATGGACGGGTTCACCCTGGCAAAAGAGATGCAAGCTCATCCCGAACTGGCTCGGGCCACGATCATGATGCTCAGCTCGGCGGACCAGGGAGGCGACAGTTCGCGCTGTCGTGATCTCGGGATTGCGTCTTATCTGACCAAGCCCTTTAAGACATCGGAGTTATTCAACGCCATCGTCAAGCTGCTTGGGTCCATCGGTCTGGAACACAGTTTGCAATCGTCGCCGGCTCCCACCTCCGTCGCGGACCCCGTGCGTGAAGCGCCGCCGGCCGCGACTGATGCCGCAGCGACTGTGCCGTCGTTGCGCATCCTGGTTGCAGAGGACAACGCCATCAACCAGGCTCTCGTTCGCGGTCTGTTGCTCAAGCAAGGACACTCGCTCACGCTGGTTGACAACGGACTCAAAGCCGTCGAGGCGTATGAGCGAGAGACCTTCGACGTCGTCTTCATGGACATTCAGATGCCGGAGATGGATGGGTTCGAGGCGACGAGCCTGATTCGCAGGCATGAAGAAACGGTGGGCCGGCGTGTGCCGATTTACGCGATGACGGCTCACGCCATGAAAGGCGATCGCGAACGCTGTCTGGAAGCAGGAATGGACGGCTACCTTGCGAAACCGCTGTCGGCGGCGGAACTGTGGCAGACACTGGCCCGTCTGGCAAGCGAACGGACCTGAGCCACATCCGTGGTTAGCCGCGACGCGGGGGGGTGGGGGGGGGGGGGGG
>JBBRIK010000559.1:0-4822 GCA_038221045.1 Gemmatales bacterium | reverse complement strand
CAAGATCGAGCAGAAGGCGGCGAGCGAACACGGCAAGGTCCAGGAAGTGGGCGGACTCGTCGGCCGATTCCTCTTCGCCATCCTCGCTCTCCGCATCGTCAGCCGCCGCAATTTGCTCCGCGCGTTTCAATTGCCGGGCCTCTTCATTGTGCCGCTGGTCTTTTGGTTCTTCCTGGTGGTGGAGAACGTCCACTTCTTCACACTCGACCTCGACTTCCTCTACCTGGGCAAGTTCCCGGTGACGATGGTTAGCACGGGCGTATTCCTGGCCGGGCTGTTTGTCGTGGCTCAGTTCAGCTTCTGGGGCAACTACCTTCCGCGTGTCTATCCGGTCCATCTGCGTGGCACCGGCGAGAGCTTTGCCGCGAACATTGGCGGCCGGGCGATCGGCGTCGGCTTCTGGGCGGTGACGAACGTCCTGGCGCTTCAGGATTTCATTCCGGGCACGACGCAGCCTCAGAAATTCACTCATGCGGCCGCCATCGTAGCGGCCTTCGTCTTCGCCCTGGGACTCGTGCTGTGCTTCTTCCTCCCCGAACCACAGGACGAACTGGACTGAAGTCGGATTCGATGGTTAGCCGCGACGCGGAGTCTTCGGAGCGGAGCGCGTGATGCGATGACGCAGGACGCGCTCTGCGCCGCAGACTCCGCGTCACGGCTGACCCCAATGTATGAGACAATCATGAAACACCTGGCGCTGGCGGGCATGCTCCTATCGCTGACGGCTCCTCTCGTCTTCGTCGCCGAGAAGCCCACGCCGGCGACGAACTCCGTCAAACTCAACGGCCAGACATTCACCTTACCGGCCGGCTTCGAGATCGAACTCGTCGCCGGGCCGCCGCTGGTCAATCGGCCCATCGTGGCAGACTTCGACGACCAGGGCCGGCTCTACGTCGCCGACTCGTCAGGCTCCAATGATCCTGTCGTGAAACAACTCAAGGACCGCCCGCATCGTATCCTTCGCCTCGAATCCAGCAAGAACGATGGCAAGTGCGATAAGAGCGTCGTCTTCGCCGACAAGATGATGTTTCCCGAAGGCGTCCTGTGGCATGCGGGATCGCTCTATGTCGCCGCGCCGCCGAGCATCTGGAAGCTGACCGACACCGATGGCGATGGCGTGGCCGACCAGCGCAGCGAATGGTTCCAGGGCAAGACGCTCACCGGCTGCGCCAACGACCTGCACGGCCCCTACCTCGGCCCTGACGGCTGGATCTACTGGTGCAAGGGAGCGTTCGCCCAGCAGACGTATGAGCGGCCAGGCGGCAAGCCCTTCGTCACCCGCGCCTCGCACATCTTCCGCTGCCGTCCCGACGGCACCGGTCTCGAACCCGTCATGACCGGCGGCATGGATAACCCGGTTGACGTCGTCTTCACACCCGGCGGCGAACGCATCTTCACGACGACGTTCTTCCAGCACCCCGGTGGCGGCAAACGCGATGGACTCATTCACGCTGTCTACGGCGGCATCTACGGCAAGGATCACGGCGTCATCCACGAGCCTGCCCACAAATGGAGCAGCCCGAACTTGATGCCCGTCCTGACGCATCTCGGCGCCGCCGCCCCGTGTGGGTTGGTCCGCATGGAGTCGAATGCCTTCGGCCCGGAATATCGGGACAACATCTTCGCGGCGCTGTTCAACATGCACAAGATCACCCGCCATGAACTGATGCCGACGGGCGCGAGCTTCACGTCGAAGGATTCGGATTTCCTCGTCTCGGACAGTCTCGACTTTCATCCGACCGACGTAATCGAAGACGCCGACGGCAGCCTGCTGGTGATCGACACCGGCGGCTGGTACAAGTTGTGCTGTCCGACGTCGCACTTTCACAAGCCGGACCTGCTCGGCGCCATCTATCGCATTCGCCGCAAGGACGCGCCGCGGATCGACGATCCGCGCGGATTGAAGCGAAACTGGGCGAAGGTGGATTTCGACGCACTGCTGAAATTGCTCGGCGATCCCCGGCCCGCAGTGCGGCGGCGGGCGGTGGAGAAACTCGCGAGTTTTCAGCACCCAACCGTGACGCTGCAAGCGGGCGTGCTTCGCACTTCGCGAGTGATTGAAGCGCGCCGCAACGCGGTCTGGACCGCCACACGCATCGATCACCCCGAGGCACGAGATGCCGTGCGGAGGGCGCTGTTCGATGGCGACGAGACGGTTCGTCAGGTCGCGCTGCACTCGATTAGCCTGTGGCGCGACCGCGATGCCCTGCCGCAGCTGCTCACCATACTCAAAAGCTCGTCGGCACAGAACCAGCGTGCCGCGGCGGAAGCGCTGGGACGAATCGGCGACAAAAGCGCGGTGCCGGCCCTCCTCGAAGCGGCCGGAAAGCAGAGCGATCGCATGCTCGAACACGCCCTTACCTTCGCTCTGATCGAGATCGCCGATGTCGCGGAGATCAGTCGGGGACTCACGAGTGACAATGTCCTCACCCGGCGAGCCGCTCTCATCGCGCTCGACCAGACAGGAACTAGCCTGAAGGTTGATACGGTCGCGCGCGAACTCAATTCGCCGCAGCCGTTGATGAAGGAGACGGCCTCGTGGATCGTGGGCCGGCATCCCGAATGGGGCGACGCACTGGCCGGCTTCCTTCGTGATCGCCTTGCCGCGAAGAAACCGGCCGCCGCCGAGCGCGAGGAGCTATCGAATCAACTCGCTCGCTTTGCCGGGTCTGCCGCGGTGCAGGAGATGCTGGCCGAGCGCCTGCGCGATGCAACGGCGCCGGCAGCGACACGCCAGGTCGTCCTGCAAGCGATGGCGCGTTCCGGATTGAAGACGGTCCCCGCGAGCTGGCTCGCGGCGCTGACGCACGCTCTGCTTGAAACCAATCTCCCGATCCTGTCCGAAGCCGTGACGACAGCCCGGGCGCTCCCCTTGCCGCGCCAGCGCAATGCCGATCTCATCGCAGCCCTGCTTCGTATCCCGAGCGAGGAGAAATTCCCGATCAAACTGCGTCTGGCAGCGCTGGCGGCGATTCCTGGCGGACTCCCCGAGGTCTCGCCGAAGCAGTTTGCGCTGTTGCGGACGCACCTCGAACCGGACAACGCGGTCATTGTCCGCGCCCTGGCGGTGGATGTGCTGGCCCGCGCGAAACTAACGGCCGACCAACTGCTGGGCCTTGTCGATGGCGTCAAGACAGTCGGGCCGATGGAGATCGAGCGCTTGCTGGATGTCTTCGTCCAGTCGTCCGACGATCGAGTCGGACAGAAGCTCGTCGCGGCGCTGAAGAAGGCCTCTTCGTCGGCCAGTCTGCGCGGCGAAACGCTGAGGCCGCGGCTCATGAAGTTCGGCGCGGACGTGCGAAAAGACGCGGAGGAACTGTACGCGAAGCTGGATGAGGACCTCCTCAAGCAACGCGCCGAACTGGAGAAGGTGCTGTCCTCGCTCAAGGAGGGCGACGTCCGCCGCGGGCAGGTGGTGTTCCACAGCGCCAAGACGGCCTGCGCCGCCTGTCACGCCATCGGCTACCTCGGCGGCAACATCGGCCCCGATCTGACCCACATCGCCAAGATCCGCACGGAACGCGATCTGCTCGAATCGATCCTCTATCCCAGCGCCAGCCTGGTGCGGAGTTACGAACCGGTGTCGGTGACGACGAAGCAGGGCAAGATCCACAACGGCCTGATTCGCAAGGAGACCCCCGAGGAGATCGTGCTGGCGCTGACAGCGACCGAGCAGGTGCGCATCGCGCGGGAGGAGATCGAGGACATGAGGCCGAGCAAGGTATCGATCATGCCGGCGGGGCTTGACAAGCAGTTGACGGCTCAGGAGTTGGCCGATCTGCTGGCGTTCCTCAAGGCGTGCAAGTGAAGCTTGCCGCTTGCGGCGTAGCGGTCCTTTCGCTGCCTGGATCGTTGTCTCGATTGGTCTGTATGGGTCCGCGAAGAGGATTCTTCGCTTTTTCGCATCTTTTCCGAGGCCTGACTCGGTTATTATGAGGCCAGGTTTCGTTGCATTGCGCGTGCGCCACACACCCGGCTTTGCAACGCATTGAGGAAAAACGGTAATTTGGCGAAGATAGGTAGCTACCTGCCTTCCCCATCTTACCATTTTCGTGTAATGCGTTGCAAAGCCCACACACCCCCCTGGAGCGGGAAAGGGGTCGCGGTGCGCTCAAGGAGGCAACAAGGCGCACGAAATTCATCGCTCTGCCGCCGGCGTGCCGATGATCGGTGGTCTACGTCATCGCTATCGCCGCTTGGCAAACGGGGCTTCGCCATCGCCCTGGACCGGCTTCAGCAGCTTGAGAGCGGGTAAGGCTCTCCGTTTCGTCCGGATCGATCCTCACCACGCCCCGGCCCGTTCATCCGTCATTCCCCAGGCTTCTTCCCTTTGGGACTCTTCGGCGTAGCAGCCCTCTTCGCCACGAACTCGGAGTCATCCCCCTGATAGAGGAAGATCATGCCAAGCAGTTCTTCGCCCTTCACCGCGGCCCAGCCCCGACCCTGCGCTGGGTCCATCTCGGCGTTGCCGTCCCAGGTCCACTCCACGGTTGGCTCGCCGTTCCGTGTGGTCAGCCGGCAATCCATCTGCCCGTGGACGTAGCCGAAGTGGAACTCGCCCCCTCCCTTCTCGTCGAACTCGAAGAACCCTTCTTCTTCCTCGTCGATATAATCCTCATCCCAGGCGCTCATCGAGAGGATGCGCTAGCGACCCGTGAAGGGCGATACCGGCTTCGGCTTTGCTTTTGCCATTCTTCTACTCCGCTATCGTTTCGCCAGCGCCGAGGTTCTCTCCGGAGAGGTAGGCGATGAGTCCTTTTCGGAACGCCTCTTCCTGAACCTCCCGCTTCAAACGCCGGGCGTCCACAGTGATGAGTTACCC
>JBBRIK010000558.1:0-4829 GCA_038221045.1 Gemmatales bacterium | reverse complement strand
GTTCGCGCGAATGATCGCCGTCCTCAGCCTCGCTACACAGTCGTCCTCCCTGGGCGCGCTTGCCGCGCGGGAGGCCGTCAATTGGCTGCTCTGGCCGGCCATCGCCGCCGCTGAGGTGCACTCTCCTGAGTTGATCCGCCTCGTCCAAGGGCTTGGTCGAGGGACAGAGTTGTCCGTCAGCATTCTGTGTCTCCTGCCTCCCGCCAGTCCTTTGACCGGCCGGCGCGGAGACTCGAAGGTTGGGAAGACGCCGGTTCAGATCATGTCGCTGGATCTGCCCCTCTTCGAGAAGTTGGTCCTGTCGACGTCTTAAAAGGCGCCCGCGCGGTTCCGTCACGAATTCCGGAAGCGATTGCAGCGAAGCAAGCCCGGAGTTCCTTACCTAGTGATTTTTCTATGAGCGGAATATCCGGCCTAGCCGTTCAACCGCGCCTGCGAAGATATTGCGCGTCTTCGTGACGACGCTTGGTGGCCTCTGCAACTCATCGACAAACCTAGAAGGATGCGTCTCGGCATTCTTCGGCGTCCAAGAATAGCGACCGCGCGTCCATGACACCACGAGAGCATCCATCGCGCGCGTCGCTCCTACATAGGCCAGTCTCCTCTCCTCCTCTACTACGTTTCCCCGGGCCCTGAAGTCTGGAATGGTTCCTTCGACAAAGAACGGTAAGCAAACGACGCTCCATTCCAGGCCCTTCGCCTGGTGGAGCGTTCCGATAGCGACGACAGGAGATGTCTTTGCAAGAGGCCCACCGCGGACGGCCGCTCCAAGCTCGTCCATCGACGTGCAGGAGTTGGCGAAGTCCTCGACCACGGGAATGAGGGTCTCCTCCTCGGCGATGAGATCGTCGTTCCATTCATCGGACTGCGCCTCGTTCTCTGGGTCAAACGCCGCGTTCGTAGCTCTCCGGAGTAGAGCTTGGCGCAGGGACTCCTGCGTGAGCGGGGGGCCAAGTTCCAGCAGCGTTTCAATCAGCAGCGCCGCTGAAGCGCCGGACTCAACGAGTTTGCGGAAGCGAGCGATGTCCTCAGCGATGTCTTGCCACTTACCGCCCCGCCGTCGGAGGGCAAACTCGAGTCCTTTGTTACCGGCTTCGACGGCAACGCCCTCGGCGTCCGCACGTTTGAGATATCGACTTGGCGCCGAGAAACTTGCCCGAAGAGCGTCGGCATCATTGTCGTCCAATATCATACGAATCCAGCCCGCAAGGGGCTTCGTCTCCGCCTCTCCGAACAAGCCACCGGTTCGTCCACGGATCACGACATAGGCGATCTTGTGACGGATAAGATCTCGTTCAAGCAGCCTCGCAAGCCTATTAGAGCGAACCAGCACCGCTGCGTCAGGTTCACCAGATTCCTTGAGAGGTACCGTCGATACGGCCGAACGCACGATTGCTAGCTCGGCCGCCTCGCCGTCGGCTGTCTCGAAGCGAAGCGCTGGTCCCCCGCCCTTCGAGGGCTTCGCCTTCTTGTGAGTGCGCTGCCGGTTGTAGAGGATCAGGTTGTTCGTCGCCTCGACCACGGGCCTCCGCGACCTATAGTTCGTCGACATAATGTATGTTCGCCAGTCTTTGCTGGCGGACGCTTCAATCAAGGAGTCCGGCTTCGCAGCTCGAAAGGCGTAGATACTTTGGTAATCGTCGCCCACGAGCGTTTGGTGTAGGCCGAGTCTCCGTAGGGCCTCCAGTATTCTCACCTGAACAACATTGAGATCCTGTGCCTCGTCGACGAGGATGTGGCGCGCTTCACTCAGGGACAGGCTGAGCAGACTGGACGTCCGCAACTCGTCGAGAACTGCCTCTTGCCAATCGTCAAAGTCGTACCGGGTTTTAAGGCGCTTATCGTTTCGGTATTTGTCTACGACTGCCGCCAACATAACTGGGCTGACCGTCCCACTCTGTGGCAGACCCGACTCAGCCTCGCGCCGACTCCAGAGCGAGTTCTGAGCAACCGTGATGGCGCAGTCGCAGGCCTTCACGGCCGCAGATCCATTCGGGCCGCCGAGATCGGCCAGGATTTTGCGAATTGTCGCCTCTCGCTGCCACGGCTCGATCAGAGTCCACGGCCTCACTTCGGCGAAGAAGTGATGCCCAACGGCAATCAACCACTTTCGGCATAGAGCGTGAAATGTGCCAACCGAAAGGCGATCTGCTGCCTCGCCAACTCGAATGCGAATCCGTTCGACAAGTTCGTCGGCCGCCTTCCGGGTGAAGGTCGTGACGATGATTGTGGAAGGGGCCACTCCCTGGTCTAGTAACCAGATAACTCTGTGTACGAGCGTGCGTGTCTTACCCGAACCTGCCGCCGCAAGGACGACCACATGCGGCTCAGGAGCATTCGCGGCCGCCAACTGCTCGTTATCGAGCAAGAGTTGAATGTCAGCCCTCTTTAACATTCGTCAGCGTCCTTCGTAACGCCTCCGGCTCGAACGTCGCGAGGATGTCGTCGACGGCTGGGCGAGGGGGCGACGTGGGCATGTTGAGCTAGCGCACCTTCACAACTACGTCGACGACACCTTGTTCGCTGCGCGTGCCGGCAAGTACATCACGGAGCGACCGTCGAGGCCTGCTGTGCCACCGGAAGTAGCCGATTCCCGAAGCGTAGGCGCGCACGGTCGGGTAGTCGCGAGTCAGGCAGGCCCAAGGCATTCGCCAGATGTTCGGCGTGTCCGTGCTGTGCGGGTGCTGCAGGACGATGGTCGGCTTGAATGCCGCGGTAGCCTCGGCCATCTCATCGCAGCGGCGGCGACGAATACCGTTCGGACTTTGGTTTGCCCGCGCCCGCGAACTGAACATGTTGAGGTCGTGGCAGCCAAGGACGAGCACTTTCTCGCCCGCGATCTCGAGCAGGTGCGAATCGACATCCGAGACCTGGACGAGCAGCGCCTCCTGGCTGCCGGTCGGATAGGACTTGCCGGTCCATCGCACGGCTTTGCCGGTGTCGCAGTCGATCACTGCCACGAGTTCGGCGTGCTCGGCATCGCTTATGAGGTCGACGCCGATTGTGAGCACGCGAGTCCGTGTCTTGGCAGCAGCGAGGACCTTCTTCGTCACGCATGCATCGACCAAGGGAATCGCGACGCGGACCAGCGCGTCGAGGTCGTCCGTCGAGGACTTCCACGCGATTCCGCCGGACCATCGCGACGGGAAGCGTCCGACGACGAACCCACCAGGCGTGACGGTGAACTTGGCCTGCCCCGACCCGGGCCAGTGCTTGAATGCCTCCAGCAGCATCTCACCCGCCTCGCGCGGAGAGGATGCTGGCTTTCCTTGGACAACGACCCGCACGATAGGCCAGAGGGCGAACTCTCCTCGCGGCGCTAGCGTCTTCGTCAGAGGTGACGGAACTCTCTTCATCGGCCGCGGTGGCATCACCCGCGGCTTTCTTCCGGCAGTTTTCGGCGTGGGCAACGTCGGCCCCACGATCGTAAAACCGAGGGACTGAAGCACGCTGTTCGTCTCGTCACCGCCAGAGAAGTCGGCCGGTCGCAGTTTGCGGCCCGTCGCGGTGGAGGCCGCCAGGGAGATCACATATTTCGGCGGGTAGCGCCGTCCGTCGAAGACGAGTTGGAACTTCGTCGACTGGCGTCGGCGCGGCACGCCCTCGCGATCGATGCGTGCAGTCGCCGCTTCGACGTGTGCTCGCGTAAAAGGCGGAATGGCACTCATAGCGCAACACTGGCATCGGGCACGCTGTCGACGACGAAGCCGGGCAGCGGGACCTGCACGGCGCCGAAGCGCGCCGACGCCGTCAACGATCCTAGGCCGAAGGCGCGGAGCCCATGATGCACGACGAGCGTCGGCGCCCGCCACGTGACGTAGAACCCGGCGCCGCAACAAAGCGGCGCGACCACCTGGACGAGGAACTTAGACGAGGAGTAACGACGACCGCCGTGCCGCGAGCCAGCCAGATTACCGAGTTCCAAGGTCGGCGCATTGTCACGCGGACAACGACGCGAGTCCAGGACCGCGTAAGCGTTGTAGTCGTCTGTGCTCGTAATATTATTCCAGGAGCCGTGACGCTTGGTGCCTGGGTGACGTCGGGCTGCTGCTCCGCGTACTCGAGGTGCAGCAGCTGCAACGTCACGCCAACGCGTCGCCGCTCGCGGTGGATCCACGCGCAGTCAGGCGTCGGCTTCGCCGCCGCCGTCGCCGTCGGTGGGTACAGCCGCGCCTCCAGCGCGCTCGGCGACAGGCCCTCGATCTCCGCCCAACTCGTCACGCCGGCCGCCTTCGCCCGTCGCATCGTCTCGCCCACCGCGCCGGCGCTCGCGCCGACGCTGCCAGCCACCTGCCGGTGGCTTCGGCCAAGCTGCCACTTCTGCCTCAGTATTTCTCTGACGTCTCGCATGGATAGTCGCTCCGTGGGCATCGCGTCTCCTTCGAGACGCACCCTCTGGCGGACAATCCAGCGTCGCTATCCTTTTCCCCGCCGGCCCCGGCGGGGAGGTGATCACGATGGCCGATCTAGGTGATCACGATGCTCCGGTGCACGCACCTTCGGCGAGCTCCGCCCGCATCGAGCTCCGCGCGACCGGTACCGTCCTGAAACCCATCGCGGACGTCAAGCGGCCTTGCGAGAGTAGACGTTGAGGACGCCGCCGAGTCGCGAGCGCCGCGCGATCGGCCCCGAACGACCGTTGTCGTTGGCGACCGCGGTCTCGGGCCTGATGATTCGGCTGCCGATCCCACAATCCGCAGACCGGCGAGGCCTTGTTCGTCACGAAGAACCTCGAGGCCGGGACCTGGTCGTATAGCGACGCTCGGGATCCCCGCGACCGAGGCACCCTCAGTGACTACCTCGCGAAGCGTGACGGTCTCAACCAGGCC
>JBBRIK010000557.1:0-4830 GCA_038221045.1 Gemmatales bacterium | reverse complement strand
GGTCGCCCCCGTTTATCGGCTCGGCGTTGCGGCAGCAGCGGCCGAATCAGGTCCCATTGCTCATCCGTTACATCGGTTGGGTAATGCTCTTGTCTCATGACCATATAATACGGCGGAGGTCAATTTGCAAACTCCCTCTGAGACGGCGGAGACCCGGCGTCGGGTACATGGTCTGCCGCAAGCGAAGTATGGTCACCGTGAGAAGTTCGGCAACGATGCCGCGAAGCATCGTGACTTCTCCGCCGTCACGCATGTGGCCAAGGACAAGGGTATTCCTCCGTTCCTGATCCTGCATGTCGCCGACCATCCTGACACGAGCGCGCAAGCGCAGCGTTTGGGTAACGTGCTGAAAGACGCGGCGGTTCCCGTCACGGTCTTCGGTGCCAGGGAGACCACCCACAACAAGATCAACGCGGACCTCGGCTTGCCCGACGATCCGGCCACCAAGGCGTTGTTTGAGTTCCTCGGCAAAGCACTGAAAAAGTGAGTCGTTGCCGCCGTTGCGATGGACGGCTGCTCGGCCTCGAAGAATCCAAAGGTTGGGGGGCGCAGAATCGCCTTCTCGCCGGATGGCAAACTGCTGGCGAGGGGCAGTTACGACACCGAGAAGGGCAACTCCTTCGCGCGGGTCTGGGAAGTGGAAACCGCCAAGGACTTCCCGCACGCGCTGGTGCGTTTCTTCATCGCTCCCGCCGGTAGCCGCAAGTGCCTCCGCTCGTTTTGCGGCATCGAGGGCCTCCCGCCAGCGGCCCTCCTTGTGGCGCTTGCGGGCTTCATCCAGGGCCAGCGTCACCCGTGCCATGATCACGGCCTGGCGTGCTGCCCGGTCCTGGGCGATCTCCTGCTCACGCGCTGTGCGATCGCGCACCATCCAGCCAAGACTGCCTGCCCGGCCGCCTTGGCCACGCCGAAGTCGATGACCTTCGGCACCGGCTTGCCGTCATAGAGGGCGACCATCACGTTGGACGGCTTGAGATCACGATGGATGATGCCTTTCTGACGAGCACCCGCGCTGGAAACCTCGCGCTGTAATGGAGGCAGAAAGGTGACAGGCCACGACGCGGTATGCGAAACCACTGCGGGGGTTATACCTTATTCGGCCCTTTGGCGCCGCCCCGTTCACGCTCCTGCTCCATTTCTTCGCGAGCGGCCGAGACCAGTTCGTCAAAGCGCCGAAGATAGATCGCGTGGACTTTGTCCAGATGTTTGCGGATTCGCCGCAAGACGGCGGGCCTGCTCGCCTTGATGATTTGAACGACGTCGGCCCGGTCTTGCACGCGGTTTGAACTCAGCTTGGTTTCCATCCAGCCGCCGATGCCCGCATAGCCGGCACCTTCGCGAACCCCCAACTGCTCGGGACCTGGGATGGCGGTGGGCGCGTCATTTCGAGCCTTGCGGCCCTCGGGAACGACATCGATGGAGACCCCTTCGCATTGCAACTTGTGCCACCCTTCGGGATCCTTCCAGATCACTTTAATCCCGTAGTGGGGGGCGACTCGAACAAGGACGTCCAGGTTCCGGCTCGGGACGACCACATCAATGTCCCTGGTAAAGCGCTCGTAGCCGTGATGGATCGCCGCCAACCCGCCCACGATTGCGAGGGGGATGCCTTCCTTGCGGGCGAGCGTGTCCAGCGTCGCAAGCGCCGCAGCGAACTTCGAGTCCTGCCCTTCCTGGCCCTTCACGGCGGCAACCACCCTTTCGAGGCTGACCAGGGCCTCAACAGCGTCGATGGTACTCATGACAACATCCCCGATGTTCCCGCGCCTTTCCCCTATGCTTCAGGGGTATCTCCGTTGGCTCCGCAAAAACAGGGAAGGGGTGAGTCCCGATACGGATTGAGAGAAAGCGGCGGGGGCTGTCCCCTTATTCGCCGCGAACCTCAGTGCCTTACCTGCTTCACGTCCTGTCAGGTTTGATTGTATCCGCCGCCCTCTTCTCGCAGCAAGCGCACCCAGCCGACGCGGAGATCACTGGCCGAGAAAGGCGGTTCAGAGAGTTTCCTGGAACTGTTGTCATCGAGTGAGAGTTGATTCAAAGTACACTCGGCGCTTCGGAGAGGGGACGAGCCTTGGTTGAGCCCTTCACGCCCCCCGTTCTTGCAAGAATGAGCGTGCGGAAATTGCCCGCTCAGCCATCCGGGGGCCCTCCGCGGGCCTGTCTCCTTATTCGGACTTCGCAGCCTTTACCTTCCGTGACGGTGAACCCCTCCTGCTGTTTGCGCTCCAACCGTTGTTTGATGCCCATTTCGCCATTCAGGTCATACGGAAAATTCGGAATGTACGAGCCGGTGAACCTGAAAGGTGTCCGTTCGCAGCCCGACAAATCGCAACGCGGGCCGTGATTCTCCAGGGCGTTAAGGCTTTGAATTCTGCTCTCGATCGAGACTGCGCCAGAGATACCACGTCGCAATCGATCGATACGGTTTCCACACCGTGCCGCGTTCCTCAATCAAGACGCGGGAGGGAAGGTCGTCCAGACCATAAAGACGCTTCACCGCCATCTTGAGTCCGAGATCATCGACCGGCAGCACGTCGGGCCGGCCCAGCGAGAACATCAGGAACATCTGCGCCGTCCAGGGTCCAATTCCGCGAACCGGGATCAAGCGGGCAATTACCTCCTCATCCGGCAACTGCTTGAGTTCGTCCAGCTTCAGACTGCCGTCCACGATGCGTCCTGCCAGATCGAGCAGCGAGCGCCGCTTGGCCGTCGAGAGGCCCGCTCCTTGCAATTCCGACTCGGGCAGAGCGAGGATGCTCGCCGGGGTCAACGCGCCGCGACAGGGGCCGTCGATGAGGCTCGCCCGGATCGAGGCGGCGGCCTTCGTCGAAATCTGCTGGCCGATGATCGAATGGACCAGGGCGCCGAAGAGATCGGAAGCGCGCCGAAGCGTGCAAACGCCGACCTCCGTGATGATCGGACGAAGGGCAACGTCGCGACGGCGGAGATGCGTGCGTGCCTTCGCCCAGGGATCCTTCTCCTGTTCGGCCATCAGCGGACCACCTTCAGCAGAACGGACTTCGCCGCGTGTTCCGTGTTCTTGCCCTCACGCCGCGCCAGCACCACGAACGGATGCTCGACCGGCGTTACCCACGAATCGCACTGGATGACAATGGTCCGCACCGTCTCCGTCGGCGTGATGAGGATGCCGTTCAGGCCGATGTCCAGCACGCGGACGCCGTGAGGCAACCCGCGCACTTCGAGCGGCACTCGGCCCTCGAATTTGTGCCGCTCGATCCGCACCGTCATCCGCACCTGACCGCCCGGTTTGACCGTCACCGCCGCCTGATCCGTCGTTGTGGCGATGTCGCCCGAGGCAGCCAGGGTCGGCATCCCGCCCATCGCCTCGCGGACCACTTCCTTGCCATCAATGCGCGCGCGAGCAATCAGCTTCAACGGAGTCGCGCCGGCCTTCGCGTCAGCGTCGGCATCAAGCGAGAGGGTCGTCGTATTCTCGCCGGCCAGCACGTTCGAGGCGGGAGCGTGAAAACCCGCAGGCAGTCCATCGAGCTTCAGGGCAATCTCGCCCTCGAAGCCGTCCTTGCGGGCCACGGTGACGGTCACGGGGATCGCCCCTCCTTGCCAGACCGCCGGCGAGGTTGGCGTGAAACTGACGCTGAAGTCGGGCCGAGGCTTCCGCAGAGTCAGTCGATAGGCAAAGTCTGGCCCACCCTGGCCGCGCGCGTCGCCGATGCGAGCAAGGTACTCGCCGTCAGCCGGCGCGACGAAGTCGAGAAACGAGTCCTTCCCCCAGGCCGTGCCGCCGTCGTCGTTGCGCCAGTGGAGCGTGACCAGGGGCAGGCCGTTGGGCGGGAACGTCGATCCGGGCGGATACTGCGTCACCTTGTACATCGGCGTCCCGAGACTGAGATGTCCGGGCGTCGTCCCGAGAAACCCCTGACGCCGGCCTCCCTCGGTGAAGAACTGACAATCGTCGTCCGGGTTCTTCGGCAAGGTGTGAATGCGGATCAACTCGCTGTTGATGAGCAGGTAATCGTTGACCGCCAATTCGCTCCACGTTTCAAGGCGGATGCCAGGACTGGCCGAGTCGTGATCGCGGAACGTGGAATACGTCTTGCTGATGGAGCGCAGGACGGTTCGCGGCAGGGGCTTGCCCTGGGCGTCGAGGATTTCCAGCGTCGAGTCGAGCGGCGAGCCGAGACGTCTGGCCTCCACGTCGAGCAGCAATCGCTCGCCCTTCTTCGCCGCGAAGCGCCAGGTTTCCGACGAACCGCTCCGGGTCAACCTCCCATTCGCAGTCGCTTCGACAGGCAGTGACATTACCTTGTCACTCGTCGCGATGACGTCGGCGAACTCGCCCACCACGACGCCAGGATTGCCCAGCGCCCCAGGTAGCGGCAGCGCCACGCGTGAGCCGATCACGGCGTCGGCGGGTACCTTGACGGGGACGCTGGTCACGCCGCCGAGATGAACGCCCTCGACACGGACTTCCGCCTCAGTCCCGCGTCGCACGCCGAGCGGAAAGACCGAGGTGACGATAGGAATGTCGCCGACGTGGAGACGATAGTTGCTGCCGCCGCGATAGTCGCGATCGCGGACGCCGATGGCGTAGAGGCCGGCAGTGCCACAGGTATGCCCCAGGACGCCGTTGAGCGACTCGACGACCAAGTGTCCTTCAGGACCGGTCAGGCTCAGTACCGGCTCGAGCATTCCGGACGACACTTGCAGTTGAGCGCCGATCTGCTGCCCCGCCTTCGCCTCGAAGCGGAAGAAGTCGGCCTCGCCGGCGCGGGCGAGACCGCCGCTGATCGTCACGGGCAAGTTGATCTTCTGCCCTGTTCGAGGGGAATCGTTGGGTTCTGTCTCCTT